>NZ_OZ253498.1:1062500-1362500 GCF_965262185.1 Candidatus Pelagibacter sp. | reverse complement strand
ATCATTTTATATTTTGCTGGATCATATTTTGGTTCTGTTAACATCACTACGTCAGCCATTCCCCAAATTGCATGAGGTTTGTAACAATAGAATGCATAACCTTCACCTTTTTTGATTGAGTCTAGTACTCTTGCATTTTTAACTGCTTCAGCAGCTCTAACTGCTTCGATACCAGCATCATATAAACCATAGTCTCTTAATTTAACTTGGTTAACATTTGCAGAAGCCCAACCATCAGCACCAATCCAAAACTCACCTTTACCATTGCCATCGCTATCCATTGCTTTAACAACTTCTGGTCTAGCTAAGTCTTCAATTGCTGTAATATTCATTTTTTTAGCAAACTGTTGAGAAACACAGTAACCTTGGTTTCCTTCATATGGTTTGCTACTTAATTTTAAAGTTCCTTTTGGAACTAAATCATTAGTGTAAGCTTCTTGGTTTGGTAACCAAATATCAGGGTGAACATCAATTTCTCCTTTTCCTCTATCAATCGCTGCATAAATTGCAGTATTGTTTCCAGGAACAAGTTCTGCCTCACCACCCATTTTGTCTATAACTACTGCTGCAAGTAAATTTGCAATTGCAGTTGCACCTGTCCAACCTGGATCTCCAATTTTAACTTTTTCTGCATTTGCAGAGAAAATTGATAAAATAGAAATTAATCCAGCTACAAGTGTAGATTTGATTATTTTCATTATCTCTCCTTAATTATTTAAAATTAAAGATTAACGTGAATTAAGATAAAGTGTCAAAGAAAATAAAGATATATAAGATAGCTATAATTACTAAATATAAATTATTCTGAATTAGCAGTTAGAGTCTTTATTTCCAATATGTTTTCATTCGGATCTTTAACAAAAAAAGTTTCTTGCTCATACTTAGTGCCTTTAAATCTCAAATAAGGCTCATCATAATATTTAGTACCGCTATCTTTTAATCTTTGTTTTAAAGCATCAAAATCTTTTCTAGATAAATGAACCCCAAAATGAGGGACTGACACATTGCCCATATCCACATCATGTCTTTCATTGTCTAATTTATGAGCACTTTTATGAAGTGTTAATTCATTACCCCAAAAATCAACATCAGCCCATTCTTGTGCAGAATTATCTAATCTGCATCCTAGAATTTCACTGTAAAATTTTTTTGCAATCTCTAAATCCCCACAAGGTATAGCTAAATGAAAACAGTTAGTATTCTTATACATATATAATCTCTTTAAATTGCTTAATTAATAACTATATAAGGCATGTAATTTTTATAATCAACCGCGACAAAATTTAAAATGAGTGATTTTTTACAATCGATAATTGATAGAGACCCTGCAGCTAAGTCAAAACTAAGTTTAGTTCTTACTTATCCAGGTGTTAAGGCAGTTTTCTTTCATAGACTAGCAAACTTTTTTAATACTGCAAAATTTCATTTGATTGCAAGAATCATTTCTCAATTTTCAAGATTCTTAACTGGAATTGAAATTCATCCTAATGCTAAGATTGGAAAAAATTTATTTATTGATCATGGTATGGGAGTAGTAATTGGAGAAACTTCTGAAATTGGTGACAACGTAACTATTTATCATATGGTTACATTGGGTGGAATTGCTCCAAGCATAAATTCAAATGATCAAAGAAATATGAAAAGACATCCAACAATTAAAGATGAAGTAGTAATTGGATCAGGAGCACAAGTATTAGGTCCTGTAACAGTTGGACGTTGTGCAAAAATTGGAGCAAATGCTGTTATTACAAAAGATGTTCCAGAGAATGCGGTTATGGTTGGAATTCCTGCCAAGAATGTTGGAATAGCTGATAGCGAATTTAAACCTTACGGAATTACTCCTGATAGTGATAAAAAATCTGAAAATGAATAATACACAAAACGATTTTATTTCTGGGATTGGAAATACTCCTCTTATAAAACTTAGAGCTGCATCAGAAATTACTGGTTGTAATATTTATGGTAAGGCAGAATTTTTAAATCCAGGCGGATCTGTAAAAGATAGAGCTGCTCTTGCATTAATTAAAGATGCTCAAGAAAAAAAATTAATTTCTAAAGGAGGAATTGTTGTTGAAGGTACCGCTGGTAACACGGGGATTGGTTTGGGTCTTTTAGGAAATTCTTTAGGTTACAAAACTATTATAGTAATGAATGATAATCAAACTCAGGAGAAAAAAGATTTACTTAGAAACCTTGGTGCTGAGTTAAGATTAGTTGAACCAAAACCTTATAAAGATGATAATAACTTTGTAAAGGTTGCTGCAAGACTTGCAGATGAATTAAGACCCTCAAATAATAATGGAGTTATTTGGGCTAACCAATTTGATAATACTGCAAATGCAAAAGGTCATTATGAGGGAACAGGTCAAGAGATCTGGGAACAGACAGAAGGTAAAGTAGATGGTTTTGTGTGTTCATCTGGAACTGGGGGCACCATTTCGGGTGTAAGTAATGCATTAAAAGAAAAGAATAAAGATATCAAAATTTACCTTTCAGATCCTAAAGGTTCTGCTCTTTATAATTATATAAAGAATGGAGAGTTAAAATCTGAAGGAGGATCAATAACAGAAGGAATTGGCTCAAGTAGAGTTACAGCAAACTTTGGTGAGGCCAAAATTGATGACGCCTACTCTATTGATGACCATGAAGCTCTACCTATTCTTTATGATTTAATTCAAAATGAGGGTCTAAGTTTGGGAACTAGTTGTGGCATAAATATTGCTGGCGCTATTAGAATGGGAAAAGAATTGGGACCTGGAAAAACTATAGTAACTATTCTATGTGATAGAAGTGATAAATACGCTACTAAAATGTTCAATAAAAAATTCTTAGAAGAAAAAGGTCTACCAATACCTAGTTGGTTTTAGATATAAATCTTATCTGCTAATCCGTAACAAAGTATTGCACTTAACAAAGTTAGAATACCTGGTGCAATAATTCCTTCATTAGATGTTTGTGGTGTGTGACCAAGCTTATTGATTTTAATATTATAAATACCAACAATAAAAGCTGAAAGGTTTTGTAAAAAAACTAAATTAAAAAATGCCCATGTTCCTTGGAGACCATCTGGTCTAATAAAGCCAACCCATATCGCCATTACAACGGCACCTATAAACAAAGAACCAAAAAATCTGGTCATTCCGGCACCAGTATCATCGATACCAAATTTATCTAAAAATTTCTTAGTAGCAAAAACGGTTTGATATGCATAAACAGCAAAAACAATAAAATGTACTAAAAATATAATTAAATAAAAAATTCCATTAAATTTTTCGATCATGTCAAAACCCTATCAAATTTTATCATCAGATAATACAACATAATCAGCAATTTTTGTGCTCCTTAATTGCATAACTGACGCGCGTTATAAACACGAGAGACATTGTCATGAATATGTAACAGTCTTCGATTACTTATAATTAATAATTAAAAAAGAAAGATAAAATGAAAAAAATAATAATAATTTTGATGCTTAGTTTATTTACTACAATTGCTAACGCTGACGGCCATGCAAAAGCAAATGCGTTTGCTATTACTTTAAAAGTTCCAGCTAGTGATGTTGCTAAAGTTGAAGAAATGTTGAAGACGCACCATCAATGGATGAAAGATACTCATCCAATGACAGGTGAGAAAAAATTAAATTCATATTCAGTTATCAAAGGACCTGAATGGAATAATCCTGCAGATCCTTCACAAGGTATGACTGGAAATATGTATTTTATTTTAACTGAGTATTATGAAAATCCTGCTGGTTTTCAAAATCACCAAGAGCTTGGAAGCAAATGGCCAATGATACAAGAATTTCAACAAATGCTATTTAGTTATGTTGTGGGATATACTTTTCCTGGAACAACTGTTGTCACAATAGAATAGACATAAGACAATTGTGAGAAAAATAATAATAACTTTATTCAGTGTTTTATTTCTGACCTCTGCATATGCGGATATGTCTGATAGTGATAAAAATAGAGCTTGGGAATGTAGTGGTATTTATATGGCTAACTATTTCTTGCCAATTGGCGAAACGTTTGAATATAGTATGAAAGAAAAATCTATGGCATCAGTTAAAGTTTTAAAAGCTTATGCCTTAGAAGTTGGAGTCCCTGAAAAGCAATGGGATGAAGGAGTAAACAAAGCTGTTGATAAGTTTTATGGATCTAAATTTGATGAGGATAAAACTAATGCCTGTCATGAATTTGTAAACTCAACGGTACCTAATGGAGAAGATAGAGTTAAAAAAGTAGTACAAACTCTATATTAGAAAGGAGTAAAAAATATGTCTAAATTTTATATTATTGGAAAGATTAGTAGAGATTTAGCTAAAAGAATGCAGAGCGATCCTAACGCAGATAGAGGAGCAGCGATCAAAGCTATTTGTGATACTGTTGGAGTAAAGTTTCACAGTTACGAGTGGGTTCGAGGAAGATTTGATGTAATCAATGTTATTGAAGGAGATTACGAAAGTGTTCTTGGAATGAAAGTTGCAATTATGAATGCAGGTTTAATGGAAGATATTATGATTCATGAGGTATTTGATTATAATAAAACTTTCAACAAAGCTGCAGATGCTGGAAAAAACTTTAAAAAACCAGGTGAATAAAAGAAAGGAATAAATGTCTATCTTAGAAAAATATAGTGCTGCACTAAAAAATAAAGACGAAGCAGTATTAAATGAGCTTTTGCATGATGACTTTAAATTTACAATGCATAAATCAGGAACTGTTTTAACAAAAGGTGATGTTATCAAATGGGCAATGAGTGGTGATATCAATCAAGATAAAGTTAGAATTGTTTACGAAAATGATGAAGTTGGAATTCACCATGCTTTTGTTACATTTAACGATGGAAATGTTGAGGCTGTAATGGCAGTTTATAAATATGACAATGGAAAAATTGTTAGTTTAGAAACTGGTGCTACTCCAATGCCTAAATAATTATATATATTTAGTGGGATTTCATTTAATATTATTAAATGAGTCTCGCTACATCATACTTGTTCCTAGGAATTGCTGTATGCCTAGGAGTTACATCAAATAGTTTTGCTAAAAGTGCAGAAGGTTTTACTCTTCTCTTTCCAAGTATAATTACCGCAATTACAATTGTTTTGTGCATGTATGCGCTTTCATTGGTGATGAAGAATATACCAATGGGTATCACTTACGCTTCATTTGCAGGATTAACAATCATTGCAACTGTAATAGTAGGTGTAATTAAATATAATCAAGTTCCAAACCTTTACTCCATGATCGGGCTAGCATTTATAATTATTGGAGTTTTAATGGTTAATTTGCTAGGTAGTAAATAATATGAAGCCTTTGTTAGGATATTTATTTTTAGCAAATGGTATAATTTTTGGAATAGCTTCAAACAGTTTTGCTAAAATTTCTGAAGGCTTTACAAAGCTAACTCCTTCAATTTTATGTATCCTTTTTATGTGTATTACAATGTTTTCAATTGCAAAAGCTATGCATGCAATACCTGTTGGATTTGCCTATTCAACTTATAGCGGTTTGACAGTAACAGGTGTTGTTCTTTTTGCTGTATTAAAGTTTAATCAAGTGCCTAATATTTATGGAACTATAGGAATTATTTTAATTATTGTTGGCGTTGTAATGGTTAATTACTTAGGTCGATTAAATTGATATTTTTTTAAAATGTCTGGAAGTTGATAACTTCCATCTTCATTTAAAGATAATTCATATTCATTAACAACAGTACTTGTATCTAATGGAGAATACAAATGTGGGTACATATCACCATTTGAAGCTTGTTCCCAAAGTAAGTGTTCAAGTTTAAAAGCATTTACTCTTAATAAAACTAGGTTTTCTTTATTTGGAAAATGTTTTTTTAAGGTTTCCTCAACTTGGTCTTCCTCTGAAAAATGAATATAGCCATCTTTAATATCTTTTTCAGATCCACCATAAGTTCCAGATTGCTTAGCTTTTTGCCATTCTTCTTTATCTATTACTTTAAAAATAAATTCTAAATTCATTTTACCAGGAAGAGTTTGGTCCTTTTAAAAATTCTAGTTCTTCTTCGGTAGTCTCTCTTCCTAAAATTTCATTTCTATGTGGATATCTATGGAACTGTCTAATTACTTTGGTGTGATCTTGCCAAAATTTTTTAATCTTATTGTATCCCTCATGCTCTCTTAGATATTTATTTAATAAATAATAAGCCATTTCATGATCGCTAATTTCTTCACTATGAATTAAAGGTAAAAGCATAAAAAGTCTTTGATCAACATTCATAGCTTCTAAATATCCAGAGTACACTGCATCATTTACTATCAATCTAGTTTTTTGATCTTGAGCAAATGCTTTTTTATCATCCCTAAACATATTTCTTGAAAATTGATCAAACAAAATGACCAAAGCTAAACAGCTCATGGGATTATCCTGCCAATCATCATATTCATTTTGACAAGCAAGTTCATAATCTTTTAAAAAATTATCCTTTATCTTTTGATCAAATTTATCATCCTTCTTAAATCTCATCTCAAAAGGAGTTTCTTTAAACCAAAAATCTAGGATTACTTGAGCTCTTTCTGGTATCATTAAATAGCTGGCTTTAACAATTTTAAAACTTTTTGATGGTTTATTTTATTATTGGAAACAATAATGTTTCCTCCTATTACAGGATTTTTATTTTCCCAAGTTGTAACAATTGCACCTGCTGCTCTCATAATTGGAATTAAGGGATGAATATCCCAAATTTTATTTGCACATTGAAAAACTATTTCGATCCTACCTTCTGCTAACTGACAATATGTAAGTGCATCAAAGCAAGGAAATTGCATACGGTCTATAAATTTTTTTATTTTCATCTGTTTTTTTAAAGGCAATTGATTATGGAAAGCTGCAGCTAACTTTGAATTTGCAAAATTTAATTTAGAATTAACTTTTAGTTTTCTTTTTTTATTATTTTCAAAAACGTATGCGGTGTTTTTGTTTACATTTAAGTAATATTTTTTCATTTTAGGGAAATTTGCTAATCCTAAAATTGGCTCCCCATTATAATTTAATGAAATCAAATTACTCCAACTAGGATTACCAACAACATATGATCTAGTTCCGTCAATTGGGTCTATTACCCATGAAAATTCACTTTTAGTATTTTTGTGACCGTACTCCTCACCTATAATTTGATGATCTGGAAATCTTTTAGAAATTTTAGACCTAATAAACTTTTCAAAAGCTTTGTCAGATGTAGTAACAGGATCGTAACCTTTACCTTTCATCTTATTGGTTATCTTGAATGGCTTATCTAACTTAGCATAATAAAATTTTGTTAAATCTTTTGCTAACTGGTTTAAAAAACTTGAAAATACTGGATATTTTTTTGTATCAAAATTATTCACAAAGAACTCTTACTATTTAATTTATATTGATTAAAGTTAAATTTTAAATAATGCTCAAGTATTATTTATGAAAATTGAGCTTCACGAAAATAAAGTTTACTTCAATAATGGTACTGAGAAAAAAGAAATACATCCTTTTTGGTTAAGAGAAAGAGTGGATGGTGAAGAATTTGTTGATCAAGGAACTCAACAAAGACTTTTTGACCCAACTAGTTTGAGCAACGATATAATGATTAATAATGCCTCTATTCATGAAGAATTTTTAGAAGTTAACTTTAATGATGGAATTAGTTCTAAGCTTAATCTTAATAAAATTGCTTTAGAATTCGCAAAAGAAGATACGGTCATAAAATCTATAGACAAAACTAAATGGGACTCTAGCTTAACTAATATCAAAAATTTTGAATACCAAGAGAATTTTTATGAAAGTAAAGAAATGCATGACTTGCTCGTTTCTTTTTATAAGTTTGGATTTGTTGTAATTAAAAATATACCAACAACAAAAAATTATATTGTTGAATTTGCAAACTCGATTGGCAGTGTAAGACGAACTAACTTTGGAGAATATTTTGATGTTAAATCAAAACCTGATCCTAATGATCTTGCATATACTTCTTTAGCCCTTGCGCCGCACACTGATAATCCATATCGAAACCCTGTTCCATGTATCCAACTTTTACATTGTATAGAGAATAAAGTTTCAGGAGGATATTCTACTTTGGTTGATGGATATACTGTTACTGAAGACCTAAAGAAAATTAATCCTGATTATTATAAAATCTTAACAGAAGTAAAAGTAAGATTTAAGTTTATTGATCAAGAAGTTGTTTTAGAATCTTTGTGTCCTTTAATTGAATTAGATGAGCATAAAAATTTTAAACAAGTAAGATTTAGCCCAAGATTAGATTTTGTTCCAATTTTAGATAAAGAAAAATTAGATTTATACTATCAAGCAAGAAAAAAATTGTCTGAGATGTACAAATCAGATAAATACAGAATAGAATTTAAACTTGCTCCAAAAGATTTAATGATGATGGATAATCATAGGTTACTTCATGGACGAACAGTTTATGATGCTAATGAAGGAGAAAGATTTTTGCAAGGTTGCTATATAGACTACGATAGTACCGAAGGAAAATTAAGACACTTAAAAAGAAAATTTAATCTGTAGAAATATTATCTATTTGAGCTTCAGCATCTCTAATAGATTTTTCATAGTCTAAAGCCATTTGATCAGCACTAATTACTTCAACTTTTTCTATTCCAAAAAAATTTAAAATAAATTTTAACCAAGGCGTTAAAAAATCCTCAGAGCTATTTAGTTTGGTTCCCCCAGAGGTGATCACAAGATAAGCTTTTTTGTTTTTTAATAACCCTTCTCTTCTACCATTAGGTTTAAATTTAAAGGTTTCCCCTATTCTTGCGGCTAAATCTGACCAAGCTTTAAGAGTTGCAGGTGGACCGTAATTATAAATTGGAGCCGAAATTATAATAACATCACTCTCTTTTAATTCTTTTACAAGCTTGTCAGAAAGTTCAAACATTTTCTTATGTTCTTCAGTTTGATCTTTCTCTTCAATTTTCATTCCAGATTCTGTTAAGCCACTTACAAAAAGCATTTCATCATCCAAATCTCTATAAATTACTTCGTCTTCAGGTTTTTTGATTTTTTCTAAAAGTTTTTTTGCTAATGCTCTTGATGTCGAACCTTTTTTTCTAGCACTTGAATCTATTTGATAAATTTTCATAAAACACACTAACCAAAATTTTGCATAAAAGGAAAGATTTTAATTATATAAAAACCAACTGCTTGCAATTGATTAGTTAAAATCAAAATTCCAGTTATTAATAAAGTTATTCCACCTATCTTTGATATTAAATTAATATTCTTCTTAAAGTTTTTAGAAAATAATAAAAATCTTTGAATTAAATATCCTGATAAAACAAAAGGTATAGCCAAACCTAAAGAATAAAAAATTAACATTATGACTGCTTTTGATAACGTTTCTTCAATAGATGCTAAAGCTAAAATTGATCCTAAAATTGGACCAATACATGGTGTCCAACCAAAACCAAAAGCAACACCAATCACATATGGAAAAAGAATATTTCTAGATTCTTTAGCATCAAATCTTTTTTCAAAATTTAAATATGAAATATTAATAATTCCAATTAATTGAAGAGAAAAAATTATAATTATAATTCCAGCTAAAATCCTTAATATTTCTGAATTTTGTAAAAGTGCTTGTCCTAAAAAAGATGCAGATGCTCCTAGGATAACAAATACAGTTGAAAACCCTAGACAAAATAAAATCAATGGGAAAATATTTGTTTGTTTTTTATTTAAAATTTCTTGTAGTGACTGACCTGAGATATAAGAGATATATCCAGGGATCAAAGGTAGAACGCATGGAGATAAAAAACTTATTAACCCTGCTCCAAAAGCTATTAAATATTCAATCATCTACCCAGTGTTTTTCATTGCTGCAGAAATTCCTGCAATAGATGTCATTAAAGCATCATCTAAATATTTCTTATCTGAATTTTTATATTTTTTGTTTGTTAATTTATTCATTATATTTGCCTGAAGAATGTTTAACATCTCTGTGTAATTGTTTCTGATAAATAATGCTTTTCTAAATTCTCTTCTTTCTCTTATAACCTCTTTTGGAGTAATTTTATTGTGCAATTTGACCAATGCATCAAATTGGAATCTCAATCTTCTTCCAATTCTAATTAAAGATTTATCAGCTAAATTATTTTCATAAATCATTGATATTTCAGGATCAACTTTTGAAATCACCATATCCAAAATATCCATTGTCGATACAAAATATGGCCAATTCCTCTCCATGTCAGTCATAGTTTTTTTAAACTGTTTAATTGATCCGTATCTCAAAGCCTCAGTTGTGCCAAGCCATGCAGGAAGCATTAACCTAATTTGTGTCCATGCAAATACCCAAGGAATAGCTCTTAAACTTTGAATATTATCAACATTTTTTCTCTTAGTGGGTCTTGAACCAATTGCAAGTTTGCCAAGAGATTTATGTGGTGTAACAGTTTTAAAATATCTAATAAAATCTTCGCTTTGATTTAAATACTTTCGGTAAGCAGATGTAGAAATCTCAGACATTTTTTGAATAAGCTTTCTCCAATTTGGTTTTGATCTAGGAGGCGGATCTAAAGTAGCCTCCATTACTGCACCGATATAACTACATAGGTTGTATTCAGCCAAAGGTTTATATCCATATTTTTGTTGTATCACCTCTCCTTGATCAGTAATTCTAATTTTTCCATTTACTGTTCCAGATGGTTGAGATTTAAGAGTTGCCTGAATTGGTCCTCCTCCTCTTCCTGGAGATCCTCCTCGACCGTGAAAAAATACAAGATCTATTTTATATTTTTTAGCTAAATTTCTTAGTTCCTCTTGAAGTTTATATTGATGCCAACTTGCAGATAGTTTTCCAGCATCTTTACTAGAGTCTGAATATCCGATCATTACTTCTTGTTTTGAGTTGATCATTTTTCTATACCAAGGAAGTTTAAATAAATTTTGCATAACACCTTTGGCATTCTTTAAATCATCTAAAGTTTCAAAAAGTGGTACTACTCTTAACAAATTCTTTGTTTCAGCCTGTAATTGTAATAAATAAACAGATAAAATATCAGATGCTTTTGAAGTCATTGAAATTACATAAGCACCCATACATTGCTCTGGCTCTTTAGATATTTGCTTAAATGTTTTCCAAACTTCCAAATTCTCTTTGTCTCTTAAATTAATTTTATTAACAAAAGATTTTTTTTGTTTTATTGATTTATTAAGTAATTCAATTTTCTTTTCTTCAGGTAATCGTGAATAATTTATTTTATTTTTCTTTTTAAATATTTCATTTAAAAGTTTTTCATGTCTATCAGACTCTTGTCTAATATCTAATCTTGCTAAATTTATTCCAAAACATCTAACTCTTCTAATCAAATCCAACAAATCTGCATTTGCAATATGTTGACCTTTGTTCATGTTTAAGGAAGTTCTAACTTCTCTTAATGGATTTATAATTTCGTACTTATCTCTTAATAATTTATTTTCATCTAATGGTTTATTATAATTTATATGTGCTTCAATTAATTGATGAGTTCTTCTAACTTTATCTCTTAAAGGTCTTAAATAAACTCTGTAAGGTTCAAAACTTTTTCCAGTTACTTTTTTAATTGTTTGTGAACATTCTTCCATTGATAAATCTTGAATTAATTTTGTAAGTTCTCTTTCGTATAACTTCGCAGCTTGCCATCTTGAAAATAAAATTACTTTTTTTGTTACTTCAGATGTAACATTTGGATTTCCATCTCTATCTCCACCCATCCAAGAACCAAATTGAATAGGATTAAAGTTTCTAGGAAGATCTTTATTTAAATTTTTTCTAAAAATATCATTTAACCTTTTATAAACCCTTGGAATTGTATCCCATAAACTATCTTCTATTACAGCCAAGCCCCATCTAGCCTCATCAAGCGGTGATGGTTTGGTTCTTTTTAATTCATCTGTTTTCCAAATAATGGCTATCTCAGAATAGAGTTTTCGATCTATTTCAATAATTTTTGCGGAGTATTTTTTATAAAGATGGCGTTGCTCCATTAAAGTGATTAAATTTGCGTATTTTTGAATAAGCGTTCTTCTTTTAACTTCTGTTGGATGTGCTGTGAGAACTATTCCAATATCAAGTTTTGTTGCCTGATCATAAATTTTTTTGTCAGAAATTTTTCTATTTTTAAAGAGGTTATTAATTATATCCTCAATAAATAGATTTTGTTTTTTGCTCTTAAAATATGGATTATCGTATTCATTAAGTTTTCTAGAAGCATCTAACGACTCTGCTAAATTCATTAAATTTAAAATATGTGAAAAAGCTCGAGTGACCTTAAAAGTAATTTCAGGTGAAAGCTTTCTGATATCTTTTGAAATTTTGGAAAATACTTTTCTTTTATTTTTATCTAATAAGGTATTTTTAGATAATAATCTTAATCGCTCAACTATATTGAAAAATTTTGTGCCTTCTTGATCTTTGATTACTCTTCCAAGAAAAGTTCCTAATAATCTTATATCTTCTCTTAAAAGCTTAGTGGGTATTCGTTCATAGTAAAGATCTCTCTGCTTCATTACTTAAAATAAATTTTTTTTGCAAAACTCCTTTTGTGTTTGTTTTTACACCAAAAAAGAATCCTGAATATCTAAATTTTCGCAAATCAGCCTTGTCCATTCCTTTTGTAGCTGTTGAAACGTACAGTTCTTGATTATTCTTACCACCAAACGCACAATTTGTAATATTTTTTGCTGGAAACTGAATTCTATGAATTAATTTTGCTCTACTATTAAATACTGAAACGCATGCACCATGAAAATGGGCAACCCATAAATTTTTATTTTTATCTACAGTCATTCCATCTGGAACTCCTTCTTCAGGAGTTAACTTTTTGAATATTTTTTTACTAATTATTTTATTATTTTTATTTATCTTAATTTTATAGATAGTTTTTTTAGGACTATCAGTGTGGTAAAAATTATATTGATCGATAAATGCTGGGCCATTTGTAATTCTATAATTTTTATCAACTTTAGTTAATTTAAGATTTTTATCTAATTTATACAAAGATCCTTTTTCAATTTTTCTCTCTAAATTATCCATGGTACCAAACCAAAGATTTCCAGCAGGATCTGTTTTACCATCGTTTATTCTATTCAATTTTAATTTAGGTTCTATAGGTATCGATTTTAAAACTTTTTTTGATTTTAAATTTTGAATTCTTATTTCACCTTGCAATCCTAAAATAAATATATGATCACTTATGTGAGCAATGAAACCTACTTCCTTATTTACTTTAAATATTTTCTTTTTTTTATTTTTTATATTTAAAGAACAAATTTTCTTTTTCTTTATATCAACAAAATAAATTGAGTTGTGTTCTTTAACCCAAAGTGTTCCCTCACCTAAGGTACATCTTATTTTCCAAATTGGTTTAGGCTCTGTTGTTTTAATTTTATTCATTTACTTCAAATTCTTTAATAAAGTCCTCATTTGGATTTATACCAATACCTACATTGTCTGTCACTGATGCAAATCCATTATTGTTTTTAACTTGATCTAAAATTGAAAAATTTTCTTTTGGTAGATCTGTAATAAAGATATTTTTCTCTGTTGTATCAAATTCGAGCATAGATTTTGTTGGGAATAATCCCCCTGGCATATCTGGTTGTGCAGTCAATAAATGAAGATTTACCGCTATACTTACAGCAGATCCCCAAACATGATTAATTACAGGAACAAAGTTTGCTTGCGCTAAAGCTGCAACTTTCAAATATTCTGTAATACCTCCTAATCCACATACCTCTGGTTGAGCTATATCAATGCAATCATTGTTAATTAATTTATTCCAACCATACTTTGTAAATTCTGCTTCACCTCCAGCAACACTGGTTGATATATTTTTTTTTAATTCTTGATAACCATTGTAATCTTCAGGAGCAACAGGTTCTTCAAACCAATAAATATCTAGTTCATCAAGTCCTTTTCCAACATAAAGAGCATCTTTTAAATTATAAGCATGGTTAGCATCCACCATTAATTTAAAATCTTTACCTATAGAATTTCTAACTGCTTGAACTAACTTCAAATCTTCTTTTGGACCTAATCCAACCTTCATTTTTATAGCTTTAAAGTTTTTTGATTTAATTTGTTTTGCTTCTTCTTCAAACAAAGGAATTAGCTCATCAACTGATTTTTTTTGCAACATCATTCCATATCCATACACAGGAACTTCATTATTACATTTTCCTCCAACAAGTTGATAAAGAGGAGAGTTTGTTTTTTTTCCTAAGATATCCCATAGAGCTATATCAACCCCTGACAAAGCTTGTATTGGCATTCCTTTTTGACCACTATCTCTTAAAAGATTGTAAACTTTTTGCCAGATATGTTCTTTATTCAAAGGGTTTTCACCTATTATTAAAGACTGAATTACCTTTTCAACAATGAACTTATTGGCTAAAGCAATATTACCTGGACCAAAACATTCGCCCCATCCAGTAATACCTTCATCAGTTTGTACTTCGACTAAATGAGCTGTTCTGTGTTTATAATATTGTTGTGAATAACCTAATTCTTTCTCTAACTCATATTTAAGTACATGACTTTTAATAGAAGTTATTTTCACAAAAGATTATAAAGCAACTACTTTAGAGTTTTGCTCTCCTAAATTTTCAATTGACAATCTCATTGTATCACCAGCTTTCAAGAATTGTTGTGGCTTCATTCCCATACCAACTCCTGGAGGTGTACCAGTCGTAATAATATCACCTGGCTGTAATGACATGAATTTACTTAAATAAGATACAATAACGTTAACATTAAAGATCATAGTATTAGTATTTCCAGTCTGCATTCTTTGACCGTTAACATCTAAACTCATTTTTAAATTATTGATATCAGCAATTTCATCTTTAGTTACCAAGTAAGGTCCAATTGGTCCATACGTGTCATGAGATTTTCCTTTAACCCATTGACCCATTTTTTCTATTTGCCATTCTCTTTCACTAATATCGTTTACTAAACAATATCCTAAGATGTGATCTTGGGATTGAGCTTCTGAAATATGTTTTGTGTGTTTTCCAATTACAATTCCTAATTCTACTTCCCAGTCTAATTTTTTTGAACCAGACACAATTTCGATATCATCGTTAGGACCATTGATGCAACTTGTTGCTTTCATAAAAGTAATTGGCTCAGATGGAACTTCTGCTCCTGTTTCAGCAGCGTGGTCTGAAAAATTTAAACCTATTGCAATAAATTTTCCTGGTTTTGTAATACATGAACCAATTCTTTCACTTGATGATATCTCTGGAAGACTTGCTAAATCAGCACTTTGTAATTTTGAAATAGTTTCAAAATCTAAATGATCAGGATTTAAATCTGAAATATGTGAACTGATATCTCTAATTTTACCATCTTTGTCTAAAGCTGCTGGTTTTTCTTGTCCTTTTTGACCTACTCTTAATAATTTCATAATTGTCCTTTTGTTATTAAATTATATTGAAATTCCACCATCAACAGAAATTGTAGTTCCTGTTGTAAATGTTGCATCATCACTTGCTAGATAAACTGCAACTGCAGCAATTTCTTCTGCAGTTCCTAATCTTCCCATTGGTTGTCTTGCAATAAAATCTTTTTTTGCCTGAACTGGATCTGGACTCTGGTTTACTCTATCTTGCCATGATGGTGAATAAACTGTTCCAGGAGCAATTGAATTACATCTAATATTTTGTTTTACAAAGTCGGCAGCTATAGCTTTAGTTAGACCTATTACAGCACCTTTTGTTGTCCCATAAACAAATCTGTTAGGAAAACCTTTTAAGCTTGAAGCACATGAAGACACATTAATAATACTTCCACCATTTTGTTTTACCATTAGTGGTAATATTGCCTTACACATAAAATACATTGATTTAACATTTACATTTGATGAGAAATCCCAGTCTTTTTCATCACATTCAAGAATTGTTCCATGATGAACAAATCCAACTGCATTAAATAACACATCTACTTTATCAAGAGTTTTGGTAAATTCTAAGATAGCGTTGTTATCAGTTGAGTCTAATTTGGTAACTTTGATATCTGGATATTCTTTATTTAATTCTGCTAATGTTTTATCGTTTAAATCTGTAGCTGTTACGTGAGCTCCTTCTTTGTGAAATGCAATTGCAGTTGCTTTTCCAATTCCTTGTCCTGCTGCTGTTACAACAATTTGTTTCCCATTAAGTCTTCCACTCATTTCTTATTTATCCTTTCAATCTCGTTATAAAGTGAACTGTGATCAGTGTTACCATGACCATTATCAACTAAAGTCTTATACATTTCTTTAACTAAATTTGAAATAGGTAAATGAGTATTATAAGAATTTGCACATTCTAAAATATTATTCATATCTTTCAAATGAGTATAAGTCTTACCCTTAGGGGTAAAATCTTTATCAATCATTCTTTTTCCATGTGTTTGAAGTATTTTACTATCTGCCCATCCACCTGAAAGAGCTTTGATTAATTTATTTGGATCTGCTCCAGCTTTTTCACATAGTGTTATGGCTTCTGCAACCGCTCCTATTGTAACTCCAACAACAATTTGATTTGCTAGTTTTGATACTTGTCCACTTCCAATGGGTCCAACTAATGTTGGGTTTCCCATTGCTTTTAAAATTTTTTCAGAATTTTCAAATACATTTTGTTCACCTCCAACCATAATGGCTAGTGAAGCTTCTTCTGCTCCAATTGTTCCTCCTGAAACTGGTGCGTCTAAATAATTTACATTTTTTGATTTTAAATTTGCTCCATGTTTTGTTGCTGTTGTGGGTTTTACAGAACTCATGTCTATAACTGTTGAACCTGGTTTTAAGTTGTCTAAAAAATCTGTACTAGAAGTTATTGCATCTACCGCACTATCGTCAGTTAACATGGTTATAACAAAATCACTGTCTTTTACTACATTACTTATAGTTTTTGAAATTTCTGCACCAAATTCTTTTAATGGTTCTGCTTTTTCTATTGATCGATTAAAAGCTTTTAATTTAAATCCAGATTTTAATATATTTTTAGCCATTGGAAGTCCCATTAGGCCTGTTCCAATAAATCCAATTGTTATCATGGTTTGGGTTTAAACTCGTGGAAATTTTGTGTCATTGCTTCAGGAAAGAACATAACACATGCTAATACAATTAACTGAATTACTATAAATGGAGCAAAACCTCTAAAGATATCTGTTAAAGATATATGCGGAGGAGCAACCGATTTTAAATAGAAAGCGGCGGGCCCAAATGGTGGACTTAAAAATGAAACCTGCATATTTACACAGAATAAAATTCCAAACCAAATTGGATCAAAACCCAGAGCTAAAACAATTGGTAAAAATACTGGCATTGCTAACAATACAATTCCAACCCAGTCCATGAATGCTCCCATGATTAAGAACATAATCTGCATCATGAAAATTAAATACATTGGTTTCAAATCATAAGCTAAAATTGTTTCAGCTACATATTTTGGACCTCCAGCAAGAGAATAAGCTCCTGCTAAAACTGTTGCACCAAAAGTAATTGTCAAAATTGTTCCAGATGCTTTGAAAGTTCTTGTTAATGCATCTTTAAATAAAAACCATGTCAGTTCTTTTCTTGCAAAAATAATAATTAATGTCGCAACAACTCCCATCCCCGCAGCTTCAGTAATACCAGTCATTCCAGAATAAATTGAACCTAATACAATAATTACAATTCCAATTGGTGGAAGTAGACCTGGAAGGTAAGACATTTTTTCTTTTAAAGTTAAAGCTGGCTCATCACTTATTGGAGCTAAATGAGGTTGTAATCTTGTTCTAATAAGAATGTATGTGATAATTAAACCTGAGATCATCAAACCTGGAACAATTGCTTCTTGGAATAACATCGTAATAGAAGTTTCTGTTGTTAATCCATAAATAATTAAGACAATTGATGGAGGTATCATGGTTCCTAAAGATCCAGATGCACAAATAATACCAATAGACATATCTTGATCATATTTAAGTCTTAACATTTGAGGTAATGCAATTAATCCTAATAAAACTATTTCTCCTCCAATAATTCCACTCATTGCAGCCATGATGGTTGCCATGATTGCAGTAACTACACCTACTCCTCCTCTAGTTTTTCTTAACCACGCGTTTAAAGCATCATAAAGATCTCTTGCAATGTTTGAGCGTTCGAGCAAGGAGGCCATAAAGATAAATAAAGGCACTGATAAAAAAGAATAAGTAACAACTAATGAATAATACCTTGAAAGCAATATTCCTAATGCGTGTTCTCCTATATATAAAAATACTAGCACTGCACCCATGAAACCTGATGCAAATCCCATCGGAACACCAATAGATATTAGCGCTAATAATCCAACTATTAATATTATCGAGAGTGTTCCTATTTCAAATTCCATCTTACTTTAATTCTTTTGATGGGTCGTATTGTTTCTCTTTTGGATTTCTCCAATCAATAATTAAGTTATTTACTGATTGAAGAGCTATAAGGAATACACATAAAAGTGTAAGTGGTTTCATTGTAGCTGGAATTGGAGGATCCCAATAAGTTGCAAATCTCTCCCAAGTAGTGAAAGATCTGTGCGCATCTTCCCATCCACCATAAATTACTGCTGTAGCAAAAAGTACAATAATAATAGTACTAATTAAGTCAAAAATTCTTTGTGTAGGTCTTCCCACCCAATCGTAAAGTAAAACTATTCTAATATGGCTTCTTAATCTTGTTGCGTAAATTCCACCAACTAAATAACAAACACCAGCAAGCCATAAACATAATTCATTTGCCCACAAAGTAGGCTTAAATAAAACGTACCTCATAAATATCTCGTACATCATTACAATTACTATAACTGGAATAAGATATTTTATTGTGTGGCTTAAAAATAAGGAAATTCTATCAATCCAATTTATTGGAAAATCATCTTTACTCGCTACTTTTTCATTCTGTTCTTGTAACTCTTTATCA
Organism: Candidatus Pelagibacter sp.; assembly: GCF_965262185.1. Taxonomy (GTDB): domain Bacteria; phylum Pseudomonadota; class Alphaproteobacteria; order Pelagibacterales; family Pelagibacteraceae; genus Pelagibacter. The sequence continues at coordinate 1,343,569 of NZ_OZ253498.1, read as the reverse complement.
ATCATTGAGTAAAAATTTTAGATTTTATTCGAAGGGCCTTTTCAGGCCCTTCAAAATTTATTTATTACATAATGCCATTAGCTTTCATGTAAGCTTTGTGCATTTCAATAAGTTGAGCGGCTTCTGGAGATTTTGTCTTCCATTCTTCCCAAGCAGCAAGTGCAGCTTGTCTGAATTTAAGTCTATCTTCTCTAGACCAGTCATGAAGAGTAACGCCCATTTCATTTAAAGCTTTTACAGCTTCAGCGTTTTTTCTCTCAACTAAGCTAGTAATAGTTCTTCCAGCGATTTCAATTGCTGCTTTCATAGCACCTTGCTCATGAGGCTTTAACTTGTTCCATACTTTTGTGTTACAAGCTAAGTGGTCAGCCGGCATAGAGTGGAAACCTGGGTATGTAGCATATTTGTTTTGCTCATAGTGTCCACCAGCATAGTTAGTTGCTAAAGATGAATAGTCAGCACCATCGATTAGACCAGTTTGTAAAGCTGTAGGAACTTCACCAAAGTCCATAACGATTGGCTTCGCACCTAAAGTTGTAAAGATCATACTTTCCATTCCTGGAGGTGATCTAAATTTAAAGTCTTTCAATGAAGCAACATCTGGAATTGGTCTGCTAGATATTAAAGACTCATGTCCTGGTATCCACCAACCAATTAAAGTCATTCCGTATTTGTTGTATAATGCATCAACAGCTTCTTGAGCACCTGGGTAGTTCAAGAATTCATATTGTTGGTATGGGTTGTCATATCCACCCATTACATCACCTGCAAATTGGAACGCTGCATTTTTACCAGTTTGGTAACCAGCACCAGTCATATCACAATCGATAATTCCAGTTTGTGCAGAGTTAAACACCTCAGCAGATTTACCTGTTACTGAAGATGAGTAGAACATTTCAACTTTCAAGCTTCCACCAGAAAATTTTTCTACATTTTTTGCGAACTGAGCCGCAACTTCACCATTTGGTGAACTAGCAGTAAAGTGAGTTTCAATCTTTAAAGTCTTTGCATTTGCAGAGCCAAATAAAGCAACTGAAACCATAGCCACTGCTGCTAAAGTTTTAGATATTAATTTAAACATTATCTTCCTCTCGTTTATGTTTTTTCGAAAGTTAATCACAAATGATTTTCCATTTCAATTAAATCAGTTTAGATATTATATATAGAAATTATATATATTTTATAAATATAAAGATTAGAATTGTTCTAAACTACTTCTGAAATCAAGGGTTTTTTGTTAAAAAAACAATAAATATTATCGACTGCCATCATACTCATTGCAAGACGTGTTTCATGTGTCGCACTACCGACGTGAGGAAGCACAAAACAGTTATCTAAATTTAAATATCTATTATCTAAATTTGGTTCATTGTTAAAAACATCTAATCCAGCTGCATAAATTTTTTTATTTTCTAGTGCATCTATTAATGCATCGTCATCAATTGTTGAACCTCTTGATGTGTTTATAACTACAGCATGTTTTGGTAACAAGCTAATTGTATCTTTATTAAGAATGTATTTTGTTTCTGCAGTAGCTGGGGTGTGTATGCTCACAAAATCACAATTTGGTAACATTGAATTTAAATCTGAATAGTATTTTGCACCATCCTCTAAATCTGCAGACAACTTATTTCTATTATAATAAATTATTTTCATGCCAAATGCTTTTGCACTTTTAGCAGCCATTCTTCCTATTCGTCCCATACCAATAATACCTAAAGTTTTGCCAGTGACTGAATTACCAATCATAAATTTAGTTAAGTCAGGTTTTTGATTTTTCCAATTATCAGTTCTAACTAAATTATAAGCTTCGCCAATTCTTCTTGAGGTAGCTAAAATTAAAAGAATAGTAAGCTCTGCAACAGCTTCATTTAACACGTTAGGTGTATTGGTAACTTTTATTTTTTTTTCTAAAGCAGAGTTAACAGAGATATTATCATACCCCACTCCCACCTGAGCAATGATTTTTAATTTACCATTTAGATTATTGAAAAAATTTTCTCCAATTTTATCAAACCCTGTAGAAATCATCCCATCATAGTCGTTGATAATTTTAATTAACTCACTTTCTGGGATTGGTTCATCTTTTGGATTTAATGTTACATCAAATTCTTTACTAAGTTTTTCCTCTGCTAAATCTGAAATTTTTCTAGAAACTAATATCTTAGGTTTCATTTAATGTGAATCTCTAGGTAAACCTTTTGTATGAGATACATCCAAATATTTTCCTCTAGAATTTATACATGCACCATCGTCTAATTGACCCACAGTATTTCTAAAAATTTCTTGCCATGGAGTTTGATTATTTGGTTTAAATACTTTTTTGTTTTTTCTTCGTTTTTTAAATTCAGCTTGAGAAATCAATAAATCAACTCTTCTTTTATTTAAGTCTATTTTTATTTTGTCATAAGTTTTAACAATACCTAGATCTCCACCTACTGCAGACTCAGGTGAAACATGAAGTATTGATGGGCTTTCTGATGTTCCGCTCTGTCTTCCATCTCCAAGAGTTGGTAAATGTCTTATTCCTTTTTTTAACAACCTGTCTGGTGGTTGCATGTTCACTACTTCTGCAGATCCAGGATAACCAACAGGTCCACAACCTCTTATAATTAATAGAGAGTTTTCATCTATTTTTAACTTCTTATCATTAAGTCTTTTATGATAATCCTCAGGACCTTCAAAAACTATTGCTTTACATTCAAAAACATTTGGGTGCTTAGGATTTGACAAATATTGATCTCTAAATTCTTTACTGATTACAGATGTTTTCATAATAGCAGATGAGAAAAAGTTACTTTTCATAACTAAAAATCCAGCTTTTTCTGTTAGAGCATTTTTAAATGTTTTGATTACCTTGTTATCTACATCAACTTTCCTTCTTAAATTTTCTCCTACAGTTTTTCCTGTGACTGTCTTTATTTTTGTATGAATTTTTTTGTTTTTAATTAATTCTTTCATTACCGCAGGTATAGCTCCAGCTCTATGAAAACTCTCCATTAAGTATTCTCCTGCAGGTTGACAATTCACTAATAACGGAATGTTGTGACCAAGTTTTTGCCAATCAGAAAGATCAAATTTAATTCCCATATGCTTTGCAATAGCACTTAGATGAGCGGTGCAGTTGCTTGAGCCACCAATAGCACTTGCAACTACTACTGCGTTTTCAAAAGCTTTACGTGTCATAATTTTTGAAGGAGTTAAATCTTCATGAACCATTCCAACAATTCTTTTTCCTGTTTCATATGAAATTTGTTCTCTTTCTCTATAAGGAGCTGGAATAACTGCACCCCCTGGTAAAGACATACCCAATGCTTCAGCAACAGAGTTCATTGAAGAAGCTGTTCCCATAGTATTACAATGTCCAGCACTTGGTGCAGAAGATGCAACCATATCCATAAATTCTTCGTATTTAATTTCTCCTTTGGCTAACATTTTTCTTGCTTCCCAAACTACCATTCCTGAACCAGCTAATTTACCTTTGTAAACTCCATCTAACATTGGACCACCTGATAAAACTATTGCAGGAATATTTACAGTTGCAGCTGCCATCAAAGCAGCTGGAGTAGTTTTATCACATCCTGTTGTTAAGATAACTCCATCAATTGGGTATCCATATAAAACCTCTACTAGTGACAAATAAGAGAGATTTCTATCCAACATTGCTGTTGGTCTTTTTCCAGTTTCTTGAATTGGGTGAGTTGGAAATTCCATTGGTATACCGCCTGCTCTTCTAATTCCATCTTTTATTCTTTTACTCAAAGACATGAAATGCCTGTTACATGGAGAAAGATCACTGCCAGATTGTGCTATTCCTATAATTGGATTTCCAGATTGTAATTCTTTTCTTGTAAGACCATAATTTAAATACCTTTCTAAATATAAAGCCGTCATGTCAGGGTTTTTTGGATTATTGAACCACTGTTGACTTCTAAAGGCTTTTTTTCTTTTTTTAGGCATAATTAATATAATGGTTTGTTTAAGTTATTGGTTATATAATAAATTTATGAATAATCTAATAGTTTTAAATGGCAATGACAATGTTGGCGTAAGTCAATTTATCATACCAGAAAAAACAAAAATTGAAGGTCATAATATAAGTACATTGGATCCAATCCCTTTTGGTCACAAAGTGTCTTTAAAACAGATTAAAAAAGGTGATCCTATTATCAAATATGATCAAATTATTGGTTTTGCATTGGATGATATTAAGCCTGGACAGCATGTTCATTCGCATAATTTAGAATTTAGAGAGTTCAAAAGAGATTTTAAAGTTACAGATAAAAAACATATTATTGATGAAAAAGCAGACACCTTCTTTAATGGAATTTTAAGAGATAATGGACAGGTTGCTACTAGAAATTACATTGGAATTGTAAGTACTGTTAATTGCTCTGCAACTGTCACTAAGATGATCGTTGAGAGGATTAAATATTCTGATATTTTAAAAGATTACCCAAACATTGATGGCATAGTACCAATTACTCACTCGACAGGTTGTGGAATGAACACTGAAAGTGAAGGAATGCAAATTTTTCAAAGAACTATAGATGGATTTAAAAATCACCCTAATTTTTCTCATGTTTTTGTTATAGGTTTAGGATGTGAATGTGCGCAAGTCAGTTTGTTTGATGAATCGTTAAAGAAACATAACCGAATTCATTTTCTAACTATCCAGGATGAGGGTGGAACTAAAAAAATAGTAGAGAAAGTATTATCCCAAATTAAAAATTTACTTTCAGAAGCCAATAATGTTCAAAGAACTTCACAACCAGTAAGTCATTTAACTTTAGCTCTTCAATGTGGTGGCTCTGATGGATATTCAGGAATAACTGCTAATCCTGCATTAGGAGTTGCGGCAGATCTATTAGTTAAAAAAGGTGGAAGTTCAATTTTATCTGAGACACCAGAAATTTATGGAGCAGAACATTTATTAATTAATAGAGCTAATTCACAAAAAACTGCTGACAAGCTTTTAAAAAGAATTGAATGGTGGAGACATTACACAACAATTAACAATAGTTCTATGGACAATAACCCTGCACCAGGAAACAAAAAAGGTGGTCTAACAACTATTTTAGAAAAATCTTTAGGAGCAGTTGCTAAAGGAGGAAACTCAATTTTACAAGATGTATTAAATTATGCCGAACCTCTTAAAAACAAAGGTTTCAATTTTATGGATTCACCTGGATATGATCCAGTTTCTGTTACAGGTCAAGTTGCATCAGGAGCGAATGTAATTTGTTTTACAACTGGAAGAGGATCTTGTTTTGGATGTAAACCAGTTCCAAGTTTAAAACTATCAACTAATTCAGCAATGTTTGAAAGAATGTCAGAAGATATGGATATTAACTGTGGAACAATAGCTGAAGGAAAAGAAAAAGTTGAAGAAGTTGGTCAAAAAATATTTGAATTAGTAGTAAATACTGCATCAGGAAATAAATCTAAGAGTGAAATCAATGGCTACGGTGACGAGGAGTTCAATCCTTGGCAAGTAGGCGTTGTAATGTAATAAATTTTCTAAAGTGCAAAATCAAACATCTATATTAAACGTAATTTTATTAGCTGCGGGCGGTTTCTTTATGTTTGTTTGTATGGATTCTACAGCAAAATATTTGGGCACTGTTATGCCAGTTACACAAGCAATATGGGGAAGATTTTTTTTTCACTTAGTATCTTTAATTATATTTTTTTTAATATTTAAGCCAAAAGTAAATCTAAAAAAAAATTTTAAAGTCCAAATAATAAGATCAATATTGATGGTGACAGCAACAACCTTTATGTTTTTTTCTCTTCAAAAGTTTGACCTAGTAGATATTTATGTAGTGTTCTTTACTGCTCCATTAATTGTTTCTTTGCTTTCTGCTTATTTTTTAAAAGATATTTTAACTTTCAAAGGAATAATACTTATGCTCTTAAGTTTTGGCTCTATTATTTATTCTTTAGGTCCAAGTATGAAAATATTTAGTATAGATTTAATATTTCCAATAGTTCCCCCTATATGCTGGGCTCTTTATCAATTTTTCACAAAAGTTGTGTCAGGAGACAATGATCCTTTCGCAGCAATTTTTTATACCTCGATTTTAGGTGCAATAATTTTTACTATATTTATTTTTTTTAATTGGGAGCCGTTAGACAAAAATATTTATTGGTTGTATTTACTAATACTTGGTGTAGCAGGTTTTGTTAGTCACTCGTTAATCATTTATGCCATCCAACTTTCTAACCTATCTTTTGTAACTAACTTTCAATATTCGCAACTAATTTGGTCAACAATCATAAATTTTTTAATCTTTAGTGTACCATTTGATATAAACAAACTTATTGGAGTAGTTGGAATTATAGTTTTTGGTATACTATTTATTAGAACTGAAGGATCAAAAAAAACAACTTGAAGAGGGATTAATGAAAAATATTGGTTTTATTGGTGTTGGTTATATGGGTTATGGAATAGCCAAGAATATTATTAAACACAAAAATAATCTTTTTGTAATTGCTAACAAAAATCGTAAACCCATTGAAAAGATAGTAAGTGAAGGAGCTGAAGAAGTTAAATCATTTGAAGATTTTGCATCTAAAAATTTAGATGCTTTATTTATGTGTGTTACCAACACACCAATTGCAAAATCTATTTCAGAAAAATTGTCCAACATATTAAGTAATAAAACAATTGTAATTGATATTACTACTCACAATAAAACAGGCTCCATTGAAACTGAGGCAATTTTTAAATTAAATAATATTAACTACGTTGAATGCCCGGTAATGGGAGGACCTGTCCAAGCAGAGGAAGGTGTTTTAGGTGGTATTGTTGGAGCATCAGATGAGAATTTTAAAATAGCAGAGCCTTATTTTAATATATTTTGTAAGCATTATTTTCATTTTGGTCCAGTTGGCATGGGTGCAAAATCAAAACTTTTAAATAACTTTTTATCTTTAGGAAATGGAGCATTAGTAAATCATTTAGCAAAATGTGCTACTGGATTAGGATTAGATCTAAAGAAAGTGTTTGATGTTGCAAAGTTAGGATCTGGAAACTCTGCGGCCCTAAACAGAGTTTTTGATAATTTGCTTAAAGGTGATTACACAGGATTTAAATTTACCGCAAGTAACTCTGTTAAAGATTTAACTTACATTCAGGATCTTTTAAAAGATTTTCCTGAAGCTAAAAAAGTTGCTGAACTAAATAAAAATTATTTTCAAAAAGCTGTTGATGATGGTTATGGAGAAAATTTTATTAGTGAATTAATAAATAAAAAGTAATTGAAGTAAACTAAATAAAATATCGGGAATCTACTAAAGCAGTAGGTTGTATTCAACATATTTATTTACATAAAATACAAATAAATTTATTGAAAATAATTTTAATATAATTAACTTTTTAGATGAAGGAGGTTTATGTTAAAATTACTACCACCTGATACTTAGCTGAAGATCTTTAGATATCAAAAAACTTAAAAGTAATAAAATCCGTTTGGATTTAATGCCAAAGAGGCTATAAAAAGGGAGCTCTTTAGGTATCAACTAAAGAGCGAACCCTTAAAAAAAATCAATTTTTAGACTTCAATATTTCGAGCGGAAGTGGTGCTTCTGGATATTTTTTATCACACAACTTCTCATAAATTTCACAAAAGTTAAAAATTGTTTTCACAACTTCATTTTCGTCTCTTGAGTTCAATTTTGTAATTAGTTTATCTCGATCTTTTTCTAACTCTTTAATTTGTTCACCTGAAAAAAATTCTCCAGTTTCTATTTCCCAATAAGTATCCTCTAATTCAACATCATTTAACTCATTTAATTTTTTTTGTAACATTTTAATTGTTTCGTCCTCTGTTTTTGTGTTTCTCATAGGGGAATTTTTTAATTTACCTAAACATTTGTCTTTTAAACCATCGATAAAATGGTCGTAAGGTTTTCCTAAACTTAAATCTTTAAAATGATTGCTAACAAAATATTTTTTTATTGCCAATTCTGTGGAAATTTTTTCTTTACCTTTAATTATTGCAACTTGAACATATATTTCTTGAGAAACATATTCCTCTATATGATCTGTTACAGTTAGTGGAATCATTGTCTATTTTTAAGACTAAAGTCTATTGTGGTACTCTATATTTTGAGTGACATGCCTTACAGTTTGCCCACATCAATTTTCCTAGAGTTCCTTTAATGTCATCTGCATCTTCTATAATAGAAGTAAGTTTAATCATATCATCAGCAGATTTTTGCATTAATTCGTTAAAAGCATCTTTTTCTTCCCAAATTATAGGTAGTGCTTCTGTTTTAAATCCTTCTTTAGAATTTTCTGGAAATAGATCTAATAAAGTAATGTAATTTTCATTCATTTCTTTCATTAGTTCTATCGCTTCGTCAAAATCTCCATTTGAGGAAAAAGACTGAACCCTCTTAGCGGTGCTATAATTCTTACTAAATAGTGCTTTTCTACTTTTAATAATATCCTCTACTGACAATTCTGCATTAGCTAATGAGCCAGAAAACATCATTATAAAAGACAATATTGTTGTACCAAAGATCTTTTTGATATGTTTTAATATGCTATGCATGTTAAGAACACCTTAACAGAATATGGAATAATATCAAAGTTATTGCACTGGCTAAGCGCAATTTTACTTTTAATTCAAATTCCTCTTGGATTTTATTTAGTTGATTTAGATTTTGGGGAAGAAAGAATAACTATTGAAAATATTCATGTGTTGGTTGGGCTTGGAATATTTTATGTTGTAATTTTTAGATTACTAAATAATTTAATTAATCCTATACCAAAGTTAGGTCCTGCCACTTTTTTAGGACAAAGGTTTATTGCTAAACTAAATCATTTGTTTTTATACATAGCTATCTTGTCAATAACTATATCTGGAATATTAAAAAAACTATTTAATGGTGAATCCTTAGTGATTTTTTTTAAAAAAATAAAAATAGAAGATAATTTTGAACTTGCTGATCAATTTTACAATATTCATATCTTATCAAACTATGCTCTGATCGGTCTAGTTGCTCTACATATAAGTGCCGTTATAATTCACAAATTATTCTTTAAAGAAAATTTATTAAAGAAAATATTGTAAATAATTCCTGATACATATGGAAAAATCTTCTATTGGATATATTTTAAAATTATCTATTCCAATTTTTTTTGCTAATTTAGCTATTCCACTAGTAGCTATAATTGATACTTCTTTAATGGGGAACTTGGGAAATGTTTCCTATTTATCCGCAACTTCTGTTGCAGCAAATTTATTTTCAATGATTTTTTGGAGCTTTGGATTTTTAAGAATGGGAACAGTCGGAATGGTCTCACAAGCAAATGGAGCTAAAAATTATAAGGAAATTTTAAATATTATATTAAGAAATTTGTTATTTGTAATAATACTTTCTATTGTCTTATTTTTTGCTCAAAATTTAATTCTTAAGATAAGTCTACAAATTTTTGAACTAAATACTCAAACTACTACTTTTTATGAAGAATATTTTAAAATTAGAATTTATTCAGCCCCAGGTGAACTTACTCTTTATATTATAACGGGTCTCTTTGTTGGATTACAAAAAACAAAAATTTCAAGTATTGCAGTAGGTTTTTTCTCAATATTAAATATTATACTGAGCATAATTCTCGTAACTCAATACAATTTAAATATTAAAGGTGTTGCATATGGAACTCTTTTTTCTGGGATAATTACTTCTACTGCATTTTTATTTTATACTTTTGTTTATTTAAACAAGCTCACAAAAATTAATTTTATAATAAGAGAGATAGTCGATTTAAATAAATTAAAAAATATTTTTAATATTAATTTTAATATTTTTATTAGAACTATATTGCTTACTTTTTCTTTTTTATGGTTCACATATCTCGGATCAAAAATTGGAGAAGAGTATATCGCTGCTAACGCGATATTAATTAATCTTGTTTTTCTATCTGCATTTATTTTAGATGCTTATGCATTTTCAACTGAGGGAATTATTGGTTATTCTTTGGGAAAGAAAGATAAAAATTTATTCAGTACTATTGTTAAAAATTCTTTTATTTTAAGTTCAGTTACAGGATTAAGTATTTCTATTGTGTATTATTTTGTTCACAAGAATGTGATTTATATGATGTCTGATATTGATCAAATAAGATCTTTAAGTTTAGATTATTCAATATGGATGATTATTTTACCTTTTTTTGCATCTTTTTGTTATCAATTTGACGGTATTTTCATTGGAGCCTCTCAAACAAAAGAAATTAGAAATGCTATGTTTTTCTCTGTTTCTTTGTATTTATTAATTTCATTAGTTCTCACAAATTACATTTCAAATGATGGGGTTTGGATATCGCTAACTATATTTATGATCTTGAGAGCGTTGTCTTTATATTATTATTTAAACAAGATTTATTTAAGATTTAATGGCAACTAATACCAAATTTCTTTAATCTCCAATAATTATAAGGCCATGGAGTTAAAAAACCAACAATAAGCATTATTGGCACAACCCACCATGTTAACATGGCCCCACCTGTTAAAAGATAATCTGTCAAATTCATTGCAACTTCCATACTAACCATTGAGATAAAACTCATTCCTAAGGCAGTTTTTAAAGCATCTTTAAATTTAAAATTTTGTTTGATTAAAATTATAGTTTCTAAAATAATTTTAAAGACAAATCTGTCGCTGCCATAACCATAAGATAACGTCCCACTTTCCCTATAGCAACCAGGATTAAAAAATCTAAGAAACGAATTCGCATAGTACCCGCAACAAAGGTTAGCGGATCTCCAACTATAGGCAACCAAGCAAACAACAAAGACCATTTACCATACTTCAAAAACCATTTGGAAGATCGCTTCATTTGTTTTTGATTAAATGGAAACCATTTTTTGGACTCAAATTTTCTAGAATAAATTCCCAAAACCCAATTAAAAGATGAACCAAGTATGTTACCCAAGCTTGCTACAAGCAGTAATATGAAATTGTTATAAGATTGAACGGCCATAAGTCCTGCAAGCATAATTTCTGATGATAAGGGTAAAATAGTAGCTGCTAAAAAAGAAATGACAAAAAGAGTTATATAACTCATTTTTCAAACTCAAGAAGATTTACATTAGCATTGCTACAAACCAACAAACCAAAAACTATGGTCGCTATCACTTTCTTCATGTTTCGTGATACCAAAAAATTGATGTTAAGTCTTTGCATGTATTAGGTTGATTTTTAAAAGTTAATTGTCTTTAATTCCTGTTGCCTGTTGTATTTTGCCGGTAGCTTGGTGCAGGGCACATAGTTACTTATTTAATGATCCAAAAAATGATATTTATTATATAAACTAAAATACTATAAAATAAGAACATCAGAAATTTATCTTTTCCTGATTTTTCTTTCCAATTCAAAGTAAATAAAGTAGATGGAGATGCAATCAATAAAATAACTCCAACAACAATTACCAATACTGATAAAATTATAAATACATTCATATTAATTATAGATAAATTAAATTTAAGATTAACAAATTCTTAATAGAAAACCTATTTTATTTAGTTTATCTAATTTTTTTCATTTTTATCAAAATAGCTGTGCAAACAAAAGCATTATAAGCAAGCAATGCTATAACTACATAAATATGAGTTTCCATGTCTTTCCTTTTTTTGTTTAAACATTAATTTAATCTAGTTTAATATATAGCTGATAAAGAATTATGCATATTAACTATAATTTTAAATGGAAAACTCGGCATTTCTTTGTGTTATTGATCTCCATAATTCTTACCTATCTATTTTTTTATTTAAGATCTGATTGGTCACTCATGCACCGGTGGAATAGAGCTGTAGGAGATGCAAGTTTTTTATTGATCGCTATTTCAATGTTAATTGGACCACTATCACGATTGTACAAAAAAATAATTTTTTTTGTTCCCTGGAGAAGAGAGTTAGGAATCTACGGAGTTATACTTGCTTTAATTCATGTTGGGATTATTCTTGCTGGTTGGGTTAGTTGGGATTTATTAAGATTAATTGGCTATGTTATACATCCTCAAACACAAAATTATGTGATGTTAGAGCATGGGTTTGGTCTTTCTAATATTATTGGAATTATTGCAATTATTTATGGCTTAATATTAGCTATTGCTTCAAGTAATTGGAGTCAAAGATTGCTCGGAAGCTCTGTGTGGAAATTTTTGCATCAAAGCGCTTATGTTTTGTGGATGTTAATTGTTATTCATACTGGATATTTTTTATTCATTCATTTTCAACACTTTCATAAAAGAATACCTGATCCAAATTGGGCTCAAATTCCTTTTCTTACAATAGTTATTTTAGTTATTTCACTTCAATTATTTGCTTTTATAAAAACTTGGAAAAATAATAAAAGATAAATTTAAAAAAAAAATTTTAATGTTGGCTTATTTAAGTTTTCTTTATATTTTGAAGTATTTTTCATTAGTATATTTAATGACAAGCAATTCCAAATTTCTTTAATCTCCAATAATTATAAGGCCAAGGGGTTAAAAAACCCACTGTTAGCATTATTGGAACTACCCACCATGTTAACATAGCGCCACCAGTTAAAAGATAATCTGTCAAATTCATTGCAACTTCCATACTAACCATTGAGATAAAACTCATTCCTAAGGCAGTTTTTAAAGCATCTTTAAATTTAAAATTTTGTTTGATTAAAATTATAGTTTCTAAAATAATACTTGTAATTAAACCATTAATAATTGCTAAAGTCATAATAGCTAAAACAGGCCATGGTATACCTGTTATTTGAAAATATAAAATAGTTCCAAAGTCTCCAATTGCACAACCTAACAAGCACCAAGCGGTGTTCTTAGCACTTCTTTTCCAAGTGTGATTACAAGACCAATTAAATGATATAGTTTTTTCCAACTTTAAATTTTAATTTATATCTAACTTAGCTATCATACCGACATCATAGTGACCCGGTACATTGCAGGCAATTTCTACATTGGAAGCATTTTCAAATTTCCATATCAAATCTTTACTACCTTTAGGCTCCAATAAAACACTATTAGCATGAAAATGTCCCATTGATTTGTCCATCTTTGACATTTTTTTCATTTTATCTTTATCAATACTATCAACTAATAAAATTTCCATTTCAACCATTTTTTGCATTTCAGATTGATGCTGAATGTGCATTTTTGGGTTTGCAATGTTAAATTCATGAACTAGTTCACCAACATTTTCTACCTCGAACTTTATAGTTTCACCTGATTGAACTTGAAAAGAGCTCGGTTCAAAATAATTATCATACATCAATACTTTGATAACTCTTGTGACATCTTCTTGTTTACCTTTTTTACCTATCATCATGCTCTTATCAGCAAAAGCAGTTGAGATTGATAGAATTATAGAAATTGTAGTAATAAATAAATGTTTAATCATGTGCCTTACATAGGTTTTTTGTATAAAAATTCAATATGTTAATTAAGTTTTAATTGGTATTCATAGTTCTCTTTTGACCAAAAAGATTTGATATAAGCCAAAACACTATCAATTTCTTTATCAGACAATTTGTCGCCAAAGCCCATCATTTTTCCTTCATAATTTTTAACTAATTTTGCAAGACCATATTTTATAATACCATGTAGTGTTTTGTCATCATGGTGCCAGGCATGACCTGTACCATTTAAAGGTGGAGCTTTTCTGTGACCATCTTCGTCTACCCCTTTCCAATTCTTTGCTCCGGATAAATTAATCATATGACATGAAGCACAATTCTGTTCATATAATATTTTACCTCTTTTAATCATCATTTTAGAATCTGTAGTAATCGGAAAATGATTATTTGCAAAAGTAGTATTTGATAAAAATAATAGAACTATAAAAATTTTAAAAATATTTATAAATTTTATCATTCTGATTAAATTAATTAATATTAAGTCCATGTTTTTTCCATTTTTCTAAACCACCAATTAAGTGAAAGCAGTTACCAAAATTATATGATTTAGAAATCTGAACTGCCAATGTAGATCTGTGTCCGTGAGCACAGTAAAAAAGAATTTTTTTATCTTTTAAACTATTTTTATTTTTTTCTATATAATCATGCATGGAGGGAAAAGGAACTATAGTGCTGTTATCTATTTTGCCTTCTTTATCTATTTCGTTTTGCTCTCTTAAATCAATTAAAACTGTGTTTTCTTCTTTTTTAATCTTGTTAAACTCCTCAGGCTCAATTCCATTATTAACTTTTTGACGATTTAAATCAATGCCCAATTTAAGATTACTAGGAACAGCAACATCCATCATTTTAGGATCTGGTAAATTTAAATTATTCATAATATCCACGTACTCTTCAACTGATTTTACCTGTAACCTTGGATTAAATTGTCTTTCTTCTATGATGGTACTTACCATTTCTCCTTTGTAATCATGTGCTGGATAAACTAGAGTTTGATCAGGAAGTTTTAATAATTTGTTAAATATTGAATTATATGAGTCTTTAGGATCACCGTTTTGAAAATCTGTTCTACCAGTACCTCTAATTAATAATGTATCTCCTGTAAAAACTCTATCGCCCATCAAAAAACTAAAGCTCTCAGAAGTATGACCAGGAGTATATAAAGCTTGTAAATCAATTCCATCTATTTTAATTATCTCTTCATCTGATACTCTCATTGCAACTACATCGGCAGGAGTTTTATTGCCCATAACAGTTACACAATTAGTTTTATCTCTTAGTTCAGCAATTCCAGAAATATGATCTGCATGAATATGGGTATCTATCACCTTTACTAATTTTAAATCTAATTGATTTAACAAATTGATATACTGATCTACTTTTTCTAAGACTGGGTCAATTATTAAAGCTTCACGTCCCCTTCCAGATGCAATTAAATAAGTATAAGTGCTAGAAACACTGTCGAATATTTGTCTAAATATCATTTTAGATAAATATCAAAAACCAATAAGAAATTAAACCAGACAAAATAGTTGCGATTATATTTCTTGAAAAATAACCAACAATTATAGCAACAATTGCTGCAAATATTTTAGGATCATCCATTTCAATGAACTGACCGTAGTCATTTATAAAAATTCCCGGGAATATTATTGCTGGAAATACTGCAGATGGAACATAAGCTAACACAGCTTTTATTTTATCTCCCAACATATCTCTACTTACTAAAGCCACCATCGTCATTCTAGTGAAGTAAGTTAATATACCTGCAACAATAATTGATAACCAAGTCATTTTATTTTTTTAACCTCAATATTAAAGCTGCAACAAACAAAGCAATTATAGGTGCAATAATTATATAAGATCTAAATGGAGCATCATAAAATAATAACGAACTTAATCCACATACAATCATAACAATCAAGTGATCAATTTTTTTTAAATCTTGTATTACAATAGCTATAAAAGTAAGTGGTATTGCAAATTTTAATCCAAGTTCTTCTGGAACAAATGAGCCTAAAATTATTCCTGATAATGTAGAAATTTGCCAACAAACCCACATCGTGCAACCTGTACCAATTAAATGATAATGTAAGTATTGCTCTGATTTATTTTTTTTAAAAAATTTATTAGATTCTGCAAAACCTTGATCCACAATAATATAAGAGATTAATAATTTTTTAATTAATGATAGTTTTTCTAAGTACTCTGATAAGACCGCACCATATAAAAGATGTCTTGAATTAATAACTCCTACAGATGTTGCTGCTATCAATCCAGATGCACCTCCTGATAATAATTGCAAAAAAACAATTTGTGATGCGCCCCCAAAAATAATAATAGACATTGCATAAACTAATAGAGGATCAAATCCTAATTCAACACCAATAGCTCCACAGATTATTCCAAATGGAACCACAGACAACATATGAGGAGAAATATCTAGCATTCCTCGGGTAAATAATTGTTTTTTAGTAAGCATTTAATTTGGTTCTATTAAAAACAAACTATGTGATCAATATTAATTGGTCGTTTAATTCCAAATTTTTCATCTATTTCATGCTGATGAACATGATGTGAGTGAACAAAAACAGGGATTAATAAATCACTGTTGGTCTTTAAAGTATAAATAAAATTAGTTCCTCTAAACTTTCTATCTACCACTTCTAATTTTAAATTACTTTTATCATCATGTTCAAGGTCTTCTGGCTGCAACAATAATTGAACTTTAGAACCCTTTGGATAGTGTTTAGTGAAATTGCCTTTAATCGTTCCTAAATCTTCATTTTCTAAAGTATTTTCATCTGTAACTTTTGCCGGAATTAGAATACCTCTATTTAAAAAGTTGACTACATCAATGGAGCTTGGGAAGTGATATACATTATAAGGATCATCAAATTGTTTGAGTTCACCATCTAAAATAATTCCACATTTATTACCCAGATAAAAAGCTTCATAAGAATCGTGCGTAACAATTATTGTTGTAATTTTTAAATCTTTTAAAATTTGCTTTAATTTTACTTGTATTTCCTCCTTAAAACTTTGATCAATATTCGATAATGGTTCATCTAATAACAATAAGTCTGGATTTGAAAGCAAAGATCTGGCCAAAGAGGCTCTTTGCGCTTCACCAGAACTAATTTCATGAGGATATTTATCTAAAATTTTTTCTAAATGAAGAAATTTAACAATTTCTTTTAAATTTAAACCTTTTTTCTTCTTTTTATTTCTCTCAGCACCAAAATTAATATTTTCCAAAACATTATAATGAGGAAATAGAGAGTTATCTTGAAACGCTAAAGATATATTTCTATCTTCAGGCTCAGTATGGTAATCCTTGGATGAAATAATTTTATTTTTTAAAATAATTTTACCTGATTGAATCTTTTCAAGTCCAGCAATAGTTCTTAAAATTGTAGTTTTCCCAATTCCTGAAGGACCAAGTAGACAAACTACGTCACCTTCATTTTCAATATTAAATGAAACATTGGTTACTTTATTTTTAGAGCTTGCAGCAAAAGTAACGTTTTCAATTTCTAAAAAATTATTCTTCATAATTAATTATCCTTAACCATATACTTTGATGTAATTAAAATAAAAACGCTTGCAATAACAATTAAAATTATAGAAGGTGCTGCAGCAGCTTCTAATAAATCTTGAGATGCAAATATATGCGCTTGAGTAGCAAATGTTTCAAAATTAAATGGTCTCATAATCAGTGTCATTGGTAATTCTTTTATTATTTCTATAGATAACAATATGCCAACTAATAATACAGAATTTTTAAGATAAGGAACATGAATATTTAAAAATGTTTTTAATTTTGAATAACCTAATAAATATGCACTTTCATCTATTGAATAATTTATCTTTAAATATCCAGATTTAATTCCATTATTAGCTAAAGAATAAAATCTTACAAAATAAACAATGACTAATCCTAATATTGATCCAATAAAAATAGGTTTTATTTCAAAAAAATAAATTATATTTTTATCAAACCAAGATATGAATGTAATGAAAGCTACAGCTAAAATTATACCCGGTACAGCATAACCAGTAATTGAAAATGTTGTTAGAGCATTTAAAAACTTATTCTTGCTAATTCTATTTCCATAATTTGAAACAAAAGATAGAAAAATTAAAAGAAATCCAGATAAAAAAACTAGTATTAGGGTGTTTGAAAGTAATTCAGCAATATTTAAATCTATAAAATGTTTTGGAAATTTTATTGTCCAATAAAACATTTGTAACACTGGAAATAAAAAGCTTAAAAAAAATATTAATGAGCAAAAAATTATTGCCATTAAAGATTTATTTCCATTTAATTTTTTTAAAGTTTTTCTTTTAAAATTTCCTTTAGCTGGGGAATGATATTGTGCTTTTTTTCTAGAAAAATTTTCTAAAAAAAATAATCCAAAAATAAATATTAAAAGAAAAAATGATATTCTATTCGCTAGAGCCAGATCATCAAAAGAAATCCATGCATCATAAATACCCGTGGTTAAAGTTGATATTCCAAAAAATGATACAGCTCCAAAATCAGATAGAGTTTCCATTGCAACTAAAGACAAACCTGCAATAATTGCTGGTCTTGCTGAAGGTAAAATAATATTAAAAAACGTTTTTTTGTCTGAAAATCCAAGGTTTTTACCTAATTCAATTAAATTTTGAGATTGATGCTGAAATGAAGCTCTTGTTAAAACATAAACATAGCCAAATAAAGAGAAGGAAATTGAAATTATAGCACCCAACATTCCATCAAATTTAGGAATAATTTCGTTAAAATTACCATCTCCAAATAAATTTTCTAAAATTGAAAAAGCTGTTCCATAATTTTCAAAAAAAGCAGTGAGTGAATACGCATATATATAAGCTGGAACAGCAAATGATAATATTAATGCCCATTTAAAGAAACTTACCCCTGGAAAATCATAAAATGAAACTAAGTATGCACAACCAACTCCAATTACCAATGTAACCAAGATTACTCCCAATAAAAGAAATAATGAATTAAAAATATATTCAAATAAGAAAGTGTCTTTTATTATTGAAAAATATTCTCCCGTTGGTTTAAAAAAACTACTAAATACAGTTACGATTGGTATAGCAACAATTATAGAAATAAATAAGGAAGTTAAAAACCAAATATTAATTTTATGACTCATTTATTTCCAGCCAGCTTTCAACATTATCTCTAAGGCATCAGCTTGGTTTTTTTGATAATCATCTACTTTAGTTGTTAAATCTTGTTTAAAATTCATTCCCATTTTTTGAACTATTGGATGAGGCTTAACACTTTCTAGCATTGGATATTCAAATGTATTATTTACAATGTGCTCTTGTGCTTCTTTTGTTAAAAGAAACTCTAATAATTTTTTGGCATTCTGAGGGTTGGGAGAATTTTTTAGGATGCCACCACCACTGACATTCATGTGTGCTCCTCTATCATTTTGATTTGGGAAAAAAGGTAATACTTTTAAAGCAGCTTTTTTTTGATCCTCTCCTTTTTGTCCTGATAACATTAATGCATAATAATATGTGTTTGCTATAGCTAGTTCAGCCTCTCCTGCTGCAACAGCTAAAATTTGCGCCCTATCATTACCTTTAGGTTTTCTTGCAAAATTTGAAACTAAATTTTTAGCCCATTGTTGTGTTTGATCTTTTCCATTATTTTTAATTAATGATGCTACGAGAGATTGATTGTATATATTGTTTGATTTTCTTATAACAATTTTTCCTTTCCATTTTTTATCAGCTAAATCTTCATATGAAATTCCATTTAAATCTTCCAAACTGATTTTATTTGGATCATAATAAAAAATTCTTGCTCTCTTTGAAATCCCTGTCCAATTTTGCGACCTAAAGTTTGAAGGAACTGCTAATTCAATAGCTGGTGTTATTGAGTTTTGAAAAAAACCTTTAGAATCTAAATCACCCAATCTTCCCGCATCTGACGTTATATATAAATCAGCTTTAGAGCTCTCTGCTTCTTCAATTATCCTTTTTTCAAGTGCTTTGTCTTTTCCAGAAACAACATTTACTTTAATTCCAGTTTTAGCAGTAAACTTCTCATATAATTGTAAGTCAGAATCATAATGCCTTGCGCTAAAAACATTTACCTCAGCCGCATAAGAGAATTTTGCAAGAAATATAAAAATTATTGTAAATAAATTTAATTTTTTAATCATAATTTTGCGAATGAGAATTATTCTCAATGAGAATGATTATCAATCGCATACTTTATAAAATTATGCAAGAAAATTAGTTAAATATTGAAAAATAAGGGAAATTTTATTTCCAATCACCAATTTTGCTGAATAAGAAATTTCTAAATGCTTGAACTCTAGCAGTATTTTTTAATGACTGAGGATACACAAAGTGTGCTTCTGTTATAGGGCCCTCTACTTTCGGGAGTACTTTAATTACGTTGTTTGAGTTTGTTACTAGATATTCAGGAAGTGCAGCCAATCCTACCCCGGATTCTACAGCTAACAATAGCCCCATTACACTATTAACCTTCATAATTGATTTTCTTTTTTTACCATCATGCATTCCAATTTTTAATGCCCAATCTGGATTATAAACTGGAGAAGGTGCCCCTTTTCCAAATGAAATAAATTTATGTTTATTTAAGTCATTTGTTGTCTTTGGCATCCCATTTTTTTCTAAGTACTTATTTGATCCATAAATATAATATTTAATATCAACTAGCTTTTTTTGAATATAATTAAGCTGTTTTGGCCTTCTCATGAAAATTCCAATATCAGCCTGTCTTGTACTTAAATCTAATTCTTTATCATCAAAGACTAATTCAATCTCAATCTCTGGATTAAGTCTCATAAATTCTTGAATTCTTGGTGTTAACCAGTGAGTACCAAAACTTCTTACAGTTGTTATAGTTAATTTTCCTGATGGTTTATTCTTTTGATCACCTAGAGATGTTTCAACTTCTTTTAACTTGCTTATTACTTCGTGTGCAGTTTTAAAAACATATTCACCGTTTTCTGTAAGAGTTAATCCTCTTGCGTGCCTTTCAAAAAGTTGTACTTTTAAATCTTGCTCTAAAGATTGTATCTGTCTGCTGATTGCAGATTGGCTAAGGTTTAAATTTATAGTAGCATTTGTAAAGCTTCCTGCTTCCGCAACTGCATGAAAAATTTTTAATTTATCCCAATCCATTATTTATTTACATCCACTAATACTCTTCCAGAAATTTCACCTTTTAAAATTTTAGGATAAGTTTCAATTAGCTCCTCTAAACCTACTGTTAAAACTGATTTTTCAAGCAATTCAAAATCAATTAATTTTGATGCTTCACCCCACATAAATTCTCTTCTTTTTATACTGCAATTTGCAGAATCCATTCCCCAAACCTTAATACCTCGTAACATAAAAGGAAGTAAATTGGTGTTAAGTTCATTACTATTTGCATTTCCACATACAGCTATAATTCCATTAGGCTTTGTTTGTGCAATTGCGTTTGCTAAAATTTTTCCACCAACGGTATCTACTACTCCATCCCATAAACCTTTATCTATTGGTCTTGGGTCTTTATCAAATTCAGCTCTATTTATAATGTTTTTTGCACCTAAAGATTTTAAATAATCTGACTTACTTTCTTTTCCGGATACTGCAGTTACATTGTATCCTAATTTTGTTAAAGCCATTATTGCAACACTTCCAACTCCTCCAGTTGCCCCTGTTACTAAAACATCGTTAACTTTTTCTCCAAGCAAAATACTTTCTCTTGCCTGAATTGCAAAAGCACTCATTAAAGAAGTTAAGCCTGCAGTACCCAAAATCATTGCCTGCTTGCTACTTAAGTTATCAGGTTTTTTTACTAGGAAGTCTGCATTAACTTTTGCTATCTGAGAATAACCACCAAAAAATACTTCTCCAACTCTAAAACCAGTTAATATTACTTCATCGCCTGATTTAAATTTTGAATTTTCACTTTCAATTACTTTTCCTGAAAAATCTATTCCTGGTATGTGCGGATACTCTTTTACTAATCTTCCACCATTCTTTAGAATCATTCCATCTTTAAAATTTAAATCTGAATATTCTACCTGAACAGTTACATCCCCATGTTTTAAAAAACTTCTATCTAAAGATTTTACTTCTCTAGAAAAATTTTCACCTTCTTGATTAAGAACTATTGCTTTGAATTGATCAGACACTTTAATCTTTTAGCGTAGTGCTAATAAATCGTAAATATCTATTTTGAAAACTTAAATCTTCTTTGAATTGACCTAAATAATAATTTGTTACCGTAGTTGCTTGTTCTTTTTTAATTCCTCTCATGGTCATACACTGATGAGTTGAATCTATTGTAACTGCAACACCTTTGGCATCTAATGATTCCATTAAAGTATTTGCAATTTGCATTGTAAGTCTCTCTTGAGTTTGAAGTCTTTTAGAAAATACTTCAACTACTCTTGCAAGTTTACTTAAACCTACAACTCTTTCTTTCGGAATATAAGCAACATGAGCCTTTCCAATAATTGGTGCCATATGATGTTCGCAATGACTTTGAACAGAAATATTTTTCTGAACAACCATGTCATCATATCCCTCTACGTCACCAAAAGTTTTATCCAAAATTTTATTTGGATCTTCTTTGTAACCTTTAAAATATTCTTTAAATGCTTTAACAACTCTTTTTGGAGTTTCTAATAAACCTTCTCTATTTGGGTCTTCACCCATCCATGTTAAAATTGTTTTAAAAGCTTCTTCAGCATCTTTGTCTGAAACTTGCTTATTTTCATTTAACTCGTTGTCAGTGTCTTTTACTAATTTCATAGCGCCTTTTTATACAGTAATTACCTAATTTTAAAATATTTATTATATCTAGATATGTGCTACATAATCACATTCTATGTTCAAAAAAAGAGAAAATATCTACGATATCGAGGAAGGAAATCTTCTTTCTCCAAAATTTGATAATGATGGCTTAATACCTGTCATTACTATGTGTTCAAAAACCAAAGACATTTTAATGCACGGCTATATGAATGTTGAAGCATTAAAAAAAACAATTGAAACCAAAGAAGCTCACTACTTTAGCAGATCTAGAAAAGCAATCTGGCACAAAGGTAAAACAAGTGGGTTCACTCAAAAAGTGACTGAGATCAGAATTGATGATGATCAAGACTCAATTTGGTTAACAGTTGATATAGGAGACGGTGCTAGTTGCCATGTTGGATACAGATCATGCTTTTATAGATCTATTCCTATGGGACCAATTGATAATGGACGTAAAGTAGAAATGGAATTTCTTGAAAAAGAAAAAAAATTTGATCCTGAAGAGGTTTATAAAGGACAACCAAATCCTACAAAAATCTAAATGAACGAAAAACAAAAAAATGTTCTAGGCGAAGATCTAGAAGAATGTTCTAACGATCCATTAACAGGTTGGTTTAGAGATGGTTGCTGCAATACAGACGAAAATGACCACGGTGTACATACTGTTTGTGCTAAAGTTACTACCGAATGCTTAGAGTGGATGAAAGAAGCAGGTAACGATTTAATTACTCCGCATCCTGAATTTGGGTTTCCAGGTTTAAAAGATGGAGATGGATGGTGCCTGTGTGCTAGTTGGTATGCAAGAGCAGTTGATGCCGGTAAAGGATGTCCAATATTTTTGAAAAGAACCCACGAAAACACTCTTAAATATGTACCTATTGAAACTTTAAAAAAGTTTGCAATAGATTTGTCCTAATTTACATATTTCCATATCTTGGTCCGCCACCACCTTCTGGTGTCACCCAAGTTATGTTTTGTGAAGGTTCTTTAATATCGCAAGTTTTACAGTGAATACAATTTTGTGAATTAATTACAAACTTATTAACATCATTTTCTTTTTGAACTTCATAAACTCCAGCAGGACAATATCTTTGTGCAGGTTCATCAAATTTTTCCAGAGTATAATTAATTGGTAAATCAGGATCTTTAAGTTGTAAGTGAACAGGTTGATTGTCAGCATGGTTAGTTCCTGTAAGATAAACTGAACTAGTTTTGTCAAAAGTTATAACATTGTCATATTTTGGATAATCAATTTTGGGCATTTGATTTGCAGGTTTTAATGTTTCGTGATCTGCATGTTTATGTTTAAGAGTAAGAGGAAGCTTTCCTCTAAATAAAATTTGATCAATACCTGTAAAGATTATCCCTAAAATTAAACCCCAACTGAAACTAGGTTTTACATTTCGAGCTTCATACAGTTCTTTATATAACCAGCTATTTTTAAATTTATCTTCATAGATAGATAAATCTTTATTTTCTTTTAGGTGTTCATTAATAGTTTCAGCTGCTATCATTCCACTTTTCATTGCGGTATGAGAGCCTTTAATTTTAGGCATATTTAATGTACCAGCATCACAACCTATTAGTAAAGCACCTGGCATAAACATTTTAGGTAAACTTTGAAATCCTCCCTCGATTAATGCTCTAGCGCCATAAGAAATTCTTTTTCCTCCCTCTATTATTTTTTTTATCGCTGGATGAGTTTTAAATTTTTGAAACTCATCATAAGGAGATAAATGTGGATTTTTGTAATCTAAACCAATTACATAGCCTAAAAATACTTGTTTATTTTCAGCGTGATACATAAAGCTTCCACCGTAAGTATTGTTATCAAGTGGCCACCCAGCTGTATGCATTACTAGTCCCTCTTCATGATTTTTTTCTTCTATTTCCCAAATTTCCTTAAAACCAATTCCATATTGCTGGGGATCTTTTCCTTTACTCAGTTCAAATTTTTGAATTAATTGTTTTCCTAGATGACCTCTACAACCTTCAGCAAAAACTGTTACTTTTCCTAAAAGCTCAATTCCTGGTTCAAAGCTATCTTTTTTATTGCCCTCTTTATCTATACCCATATCTTGGGTAGCTACTCCTTTAACAGACCCGTCATCGTTATATAAAATTTCACTTGCTGGGAAACCTGGAAAAATTTCTACGCCTAAACCTTCTGCTTGTTCAGCTAACCATCTGCATAAATTAGCTAAACTAATAATATAATTTTTATGATTTTGTTGAACTGCTGGCAAAAGCCAAGTTGGCCAACTTAAAGATTTCGTTTTTCCTAAGAATAAAAATTTTTCTTTTGTTACTTTGGTTTTTATTGGTGAGTTAAGTTCTCTCCAATTTGGTAACAACTCATCTAGCGCTCTTGTTTCAAAAACATTCCCGCTCAAAATATGTGCTCCTATCTCTGAAGCTTTTTCAAGCAAACAAACATTTAAATTTGAATCTAATTGTTTTAATTTAATTGCAGTCGCTAATCCTGATGGGCCACCACCAATGATTACAACATCATATTCCATAGATTCTCTAGACATAATCTAGTTTTTAACTGTAAGGATTATTTTTGTATAGTGTTTAATTTGTTCAGCTCTTCCATGAACTGAGGTAATGCTTCAAAGAGATCTGCTTCAAGTCCGTAATCTGCAACACTGAAAATCGGAGCTTCACCATCTTTATTAATTGCAACAATAACTTTACTTTCTTTCATGCCCGCTAAATGCTGAATTGCTCCTGATATTCCAACAGCTATGTATAAATCTGGCACAACAACTTTTCCAGTTTGTCCAACTTGATGATCATTGCTTATATAACCTGCATCAACTGCAGCTCTTGATGCTCCAATAGCTGCTCCAAGCTTGTCAGCAATTTCTGTAATTAATTTAAAGTTATCTCCACTTTGCATTCCTCTTCCGCCTGATACAACAATTCTAGCTGTACCAAGTTCAGGTCTATCAGATTTAATTTCTTCTCTTTTTACAAATTTTGTATTTGAAAATTCTTCTCCAGCATCAATTTTCTCAATTGGTGCTGAGCCTCCTGAGCTTTCACAAGGTTCAAATGAAGTTGGTCTAATAGTTACACATTTTTTTGCATCATTACTTTTAACTGTTGCAAAAGCATTCCCAGCATAAATTGGTCTAACAAAAGTATCAGATGATATTACTTTTATGATGTCACTAACTTGTGAAGTATCAAGATGAGCTGCAATTCTTGGCATTAAATTTTTACCAAATGTATTTGCTGAACAAATGATATGAGAATAATTTTCTGCTAACTTAACAACAACTGGAGCAAAATTTTCTGCTGTGAAATTTTCATAGTGTGGTGCTTCAACACTTAACACTTTCTTAATTACTGGAAGTCCTGATAGTTGCTTTGATGCCTCCTCACTATTACTTCCAATTATCACTGCGTGAACTTCACTATCAATTTGTGAAGCAGCTGTAGCCGCATTTAATGTAAATGGTCTTAACTCTTTATTATTATGTTCTGCTATAAGTAAAACCGCCATTATATTACCTTTGCTTCGTTTTTTAATTTTTGAACTAATTCTGCTACATTAGCCACTTTAATACCGGCTTTTCTTTTTGGTGGCTCTTCTACTTTAATTTGCTCTACTCTTGGAGAAGTATCAACACCTAGATCAGATGCAGAAATTTCTTCAATTGGTTTTTTCTTTGCTTTCATAATGTTTGGAAGAGAAGCGTATCTTGGTTCATTTAATCTTAAATCGCAAGTTACAATAGCAGGAACATTTATTTCAATTGTTTCAAGTCCCTCATCAATTTCTCTAGTAACTTCTAGTTTATTTTCTTTTACATCAATCTTTGATGCAAAAGTTGCTTGTGGCCAATTTAATAATGCGCTCAACATTTGACCTGTTTGATTACAATCATCATCAATTGCTTGTTTTCCCATAAAAACTAAATCTGGTTTTTCTTTTTCAACAACTTTTTGTAAAATTTTTGAAACAGCTAATGGCTCTAGTATTCCATCTGCTTTAACATGAATTCCTCTATCTGCTCCAACCGCTAAAGCCTTTCTGACAGTTTCTTGAGCTTTTTCTTCACCTACAGTTATTGCAACCACTTCCGTTGCCTTTCCTGCTTCTTTAATTTTTACTGCCTCTTCGATTGCATTATCATCTGGTGGATTAGTTGACATTTTTACATTGTCTGTAACTACACCAGTGCCATCCTCTTTAACTCTTATTTGAACGTTGTAATCAATAACTCTTTTTACTGCTACTAAGATTTTCATTAAGCTCTCAACAAATTATTTTCTGAATCGTATGGACTTTCATCTAAAACAGTAGCGTCATACATTTCACCCAATATATCAACTTGTAATTTGTCGCCTACATTAGAACAATCAGGCTTTACCATTGCAAGAGCAATTGATTTATCTAATCTAAATCCAAACTCACCGCCTGTTGCTCTTCCAACAACTTTACCATCTTTAAATATAGGATTATTTCCTAAAACATCTGCATCTTTAGTATTATGAACTTCTAAAGTTACTAACTTGTTATCAAAACCTTTTTCTCTCCATTTATTAAGTGCCTCTAAACCAATAAAGTTTCCTTTATTTGGATGAATAAATCTATCTAGTCCAGATTCATATGGAGAATATTCAATTGATAATTCTGTTCCAACCAATTTGTAAGATTTTTCAACTCTTAAACTATTCATTGCTCTGATACCAAATGGTTTAATTCCTAAATCTTTACCAGCTTCCATTAATTTATCAAAAATATGATTTTGATACTCGATTGGATGATGAAGTTCCCATCCAAGTTCACCAACAAAATTTACTCTCATGGCATTCACTGGTGCATATCCTACATTCACATTTTTTGCTGTAAGCCATTTAAAGTTTTCATTAGAAAAGTCATCTGTTGAAACCTTTTGCATTAGTTGTCTCGCTTTAGGGCCAGCTACTACTAATACACCTGTGCTATTAGTTAAATCTTCAAAAATTACAGATCCATCATCTGGCATCCATTTTTGAATCCAATCATGATCTAATCTTAAATTTGCTCCAGCTGATACTAAGTAATAACTATTCTCGGCTTCTTTCATAATAGTAAATTCTGAATGCACGCCACCTTTAGTATTTAATGCATGACATAAATTTATTCTTCCAATCTTTTTTGGAAGTTTGTTTGCAACTAAATAATCTAAAAATTCCTCTGCTTTAGGTCCTCTTATTCTACATTTTGCAAAAGCAGTCATATCTAAAAGACCAACATTTTCTTTTACGTTTTGACATTCCTTTTTAATTGCATCAAACCATTTTGATCTTCTAAATGACCAATCATCTTTTTGCTCCATTCCATCTGTTGCAAAAAAGTTAGGTCTTTCCCATCCAAATTTTTGACCAAAAACTGCTCCTAAATTTTTCATTCTTTCGTAACATGGAGCTGTTCTTAAAGGTCTTGCTGCAGGTCTCTCTTCGTCTGGATAGTGAACTATAAAAACATGACTATAGGCTTCTTCATTTTTAGATTTTAAATAAGATTTTGTTGCGTAGTTTCCATATCGCCTTGGTTCAACTCCTAACATATCAATTGTTGGTTCACCGTCTACAATCCATTCAGCAAGTTGCCAACCAGCACCACCTGCTGCAGTTATTCCAAAACTATGACCTTCATTGATCCAAAAATTCTTAAGTCCCCAAGCTGGTCCAACAATTGGATTTCCATCAGGTGTATAACAAATTGCTCCATTATAAACTTTCTTAACTCCAACTTCCCCAAAAGCAGGAACTCTATGTATTGCTCCTTCAATATGTGGAGCTAATCTATCCAAATCTTCTTGAAATAATTCGTATTCAGAATTCTTTGATGGTCCTTCTACATAACATGCTGGTGCACCATCTTCATAAGGTCCTAAAATTAATCCACCTGCTTCTTCTCTCATATACCATCTGCTATCGCTATCCCTTAAAACACCCATTTCTGGTAAACCATCCTTTTTTCTTTGTTGAATAGCAGGATGTGGTTCTGTGACGATGTATTGATGTTCAACAGGAATAACTGGAATATCTAATCCAACCATTTCACCAGTTTGTCTTGCAAAATTTCCAGAACAAGAAATTACATGTTCACACTCTATTGATCCTTTATCTGTTTCAACAATCCATCCATCTTTTGTTTGTCTCATTGATAGAACAGTTGTGTTTCTATAAATCTCGGCTCCCCTATTTCTTGCACCAGTGGCTAAAGCTTGTGTTAAATCTGCGGGTTGGATGTATCCATCCTCTGGGTGTTGAATTGCTCCAACTAAATCATCTGTATGACACAAAGGCCAAATTTCTTTTACTTGTTGTGGAGTTAAAAATTTTACATCTACTCCAATTGTTCTAGCAACACCTGCGTACTGATGGTACTCATCCATTCTATCTTTTGTGCTTGCTAAACGAATGTTTGAAACAACACTAAAGCCAACATTTTTTCCAGTTTCTTCCTCTAAAGTTTTATAAAGATTTACTGCATACTTATGAAGTTGTCCTACAGAGTAACTCATATTAAACAACGGCAGCAAACCTGCGGCATGCCAAGTTGAACCTGAAGTTAATTCTTTTCTCTCAACAAGGACTACATCAGACCAACCCTTTTTTGCTAAGTGATAAAGAGCACTAACACCAACTACTCCACCACCAACTACTACGACTTTAGTTTTTGTTTTCATTTTGTGATTCCTACTAAATTTTTATTATTAACGAAACAAAAATGTATCTATGGATAATCAAATTGAGCTGCCGAGGGGAATTGGACTTGAGACCATTGTGGTCAACCAGCAATCTTTTAAAACTCCTTCGTCTGTGTATTTTTCAACCTGCCAATTGAACTTGTGATAAATTTTATCCTTATCTAAAATAATGACCTCAAACTGAGCCCATTTGTCACTACTGCCAAGCTCTGTGATAGTGTGACTTAAGTGATTAATCATCATTTTATAGGAGGCACCTTTTATCATTCTCTTAAATTTACCTAGGGGACCTGTCACTCTTTTATTATTTGGGTGAGCAAAGGTCCAGGTTTGCTCTATCCCTCTATCTTTATATTCTAAATCATTTTGTTTGAGACCATTAAGTTGAATTTCAACAACTTCTTTTGGAGTAATGTTTTTGTTTGGATTTACCAGCTCCGAATATGAATAAACAGTAGTTAATAATAGAATTAATAAAGCACTAAATATTATTCGCAGTTTTTCTAACATCATCTAAGAACTCTTGTCTTTTTGAGTCGCTTACAAAAGGTACTGCAAAATATCTTCTATAGGTAATGTTATATATGCCACACATATGAAATACCCCTCTTTTCAATCTTCTAATGGGTAAATTTAAAAAAAAGGTAGTAATAGCTAGTCTTGGTGAGCCATATGTACAAAAAATTACTGCTTTCTTTTTTCTCAAATTACCAATTGGATAGCCATAGTTTCCAACGAGTTGCTTAAATCTAAATGCCCATGGCGGTGCCAATACTTTATCAATCCATCCTTCAACAATTGCTGGCATTCTAAAGTTCCAAATAGGAGCAACTAATACAATAGTATCACACTCTTCTATTCTTTTTCGATGATCTAAAACTTCAGCACCTGGTTCTTCTCCAGCAAAAACTGGATCAAATTTTTCTTTATATAAATCTACAACATCAACTTTGTTACCTTTTAATTCAGAGTGTTTTATGAACTCATTTTTAATTGCTGCATTAAATGAATTGTCATTATAATGACCATAAACTAGGAAAATTTTTTTCATGCTTTCTAATTAACAAAAAAAATCAAAAAAACTATAAGATTATTTTTTATTCCGAGGTTTTGTACTTACTATTGTTAATTATATAGACAAATAAAATAGGTAAAATTAGCGTCAGTAAAGTTACAACAATTAACAATATCCCAAGTTCTGAATAATCAGCGGTAGTTTGGATTTCACCTGAAACTTTATCTTTTACCTCTCTGGTAACTGTAAAAATTTGATTTAAATATTTTGTCCCTAAAGCACTTGCTGAAAGAGCTAAATTTGTAAATGAAGCAAAAACTGCAAAAAAAGTTGCTTTAAGATGTGAGGGAGCATTTTTAGCAATCCAGGCTAATAAAGGGATCATTGATACCTGTCCTAATGGAGACTCTAGAGCTGTATTAAGTATTGCTATAAATTTAGCATCAACTACTCCTCCAGTTAATGAGGCAGTCCAATTATGAAATCCATAATACATTCCAACACTTGGTAAAAATAAAATTGCACCAGCTATACTTAATACAACAATAATTTTTGCAATTGAGTTATTAGCCATAAATGGTCTTAATAAAACAATTCCAGCCAATGTTAAAATTGATGCCAGTAAAGATAAAATTGAAAAAAACTGCTCATTAAAACCAAGTTCATCAATTTCAAACCATGTAAGACCAGGACCAGGACCAGGCATTGCTCTAAATATAAATATAATTACTGCAGTACCAACAATTGTTAACCTTAAGTTGTCTGGCAACTCTTTGATAAGTTTAAACATCAAAAATAAAATTATGACAACTGAACCAATAAAAACGATCTCTTGTGCAAAAGGAACATTGAAGGATCCTATAGATAAAGTGAAAATAACAAATATTAAACTTCCCCCAAGGATCCACCAATTAATCTTGGTTTTCTCAGATCCTCTTTCCTCTTTAAGCTCAAGTCCTTTAGATTTTAAATTATGAATTTTTTTATTCCTTAAATATTTTGCTAAAAATACTCCTAAGATTGAAACAACTGGAATAACTAATGCATATAAATAAATTTTACCGTATAGAGCAATTTTAGCAGTCTGTTCTAGGCTATCTACATCTCTAAATAAAATTACATTTACTAAAGCAACTAAAACAGTGCCTCCAATGATTGCAAAACGACCAAGAGTTTGCATTGTTGTATGCATAATTTTAACTTGATCTTTACTGTAATCATTTCCACTTTCATCAGTTAGTGGCACAGCTTCAACAGTCATAGCATCAGCAACAACATCTTGAATTACATAACCAACAGGAGCTAAAATTACGCTAATCACAAACCAAGTCTCAACTTTTAAAATTTCAGACATGTCTTCGGTATGAATTATAAGGCCATACATAATCAGTAAACTTAAGGCGATTAAAGAAGCACCAAAGTAAACCATATAATTTTTTCTATCCCATATAAGATCAACTAAATGACCTAAAGGCATTTTTAATGCCCATGGAATTCCAGCCCAAAAACCAAGCCCCGCTAAAAATGCTGCAGATAAATTTAAATAATCTTTAACAAAAAAAGTTCCAACTATTCCTGTTAATCCAGAAATACCCGCTGCAACATAAACCATTAAAGGTGGTAGATAAGTCCATTTAAATTGTCGGCCTAAATCTAAAAAAGTACTGTCTAAAAATTTTAAAACTTTATTCATAAAAATTATTTTTACTCATTATAAACAATTAAGAAAAAATATAAATTTATCTTGGAGAACTTAAATTAAATGATTTAACCAAGTAAAAGCCTACAAACATTGAAACTACAAAAGTTATTGAATAAATATTCAATAAAGCAATAGATGTTATAGCTGGACCAGGACATAATCCACCTAATCCCCAACCAGCGCCAAATAAAGCTGAACCTAATATTAATTGATTATTTATTGTTTTGTTATTTGAATAATTGAATTTATCTACAA
The DNA here is from genome assembly GCF_965262185.1 of Candidatus Pelagibacter sp. Taxonomy (GTDB): domain Bacteria; phylum Pseudomonadota; class Alphaproteobacteria; order Pelagibacterales; family Pelagibacteraceae; genus Pelagibacter. The sequence goes on along the minus strand of NZ_OZ253498.1, from coordinate 1,311,655 downwards.
GTAACGGTTTTTCTTTTTTTTTAATTATATGAAACAAAGGAGATGAAACGACCAATGCTCCCATCATCACAAATGCTAGAGAAGGATCCCAATTACCAAATAAATCTAAAAAACCTAATACTTTTGCAGGATTAATCATTTCAGATATCACTAAACCGATACCAAATATTATTCCTGAAAGAAGGGAAGCTAATTTGTTCATAATAAATTTTTTATAAATACAGTTAAAATTCCAACAATCATAAATGTAATTGTTGCAATAATTGATCTTAAAGAAAATCTTCCAATACCACTTATGCCGTGGCCACTTGTGCATCCACCGCTAACACGTGTTCCAATTCCAACTAACAAACCTGCTGCAATCATCAAGACGTAAGAATTAGAAATACTAATGTTAATTCCTCCTTTAGAAAATATAGAGTAAATAAATGGTGCAATAATTAAGCCCAACAAGAATAATAAATTATCAAATTTATTTTCTTTTTCTGTTAAAGCATTACTTGCAATCCCACTAATTCCAACTAAACGACCGTTCAGCAAAAAAAATACAGCTACTGCCAATCCAATTATCAATCCACCAGTAAAAGCAGGAATTGGTGTAAAATTTACTATGTTCATAAAATTAATCACTCAAAACAGGAAAAGCCTGTCTTACTTTTAAAAAAAATTTTTGATATTCCATTTTGGTACATTTGTTTTCTACATATTCAATATTATTTTTTTCTACAAGTGACTTAGCATTTTCATCTCTTATTCCAAGTTGTAACCATAATACCTTAGCACCAATTTTTACAGTATCTTCAGCTATGCCAAAAGCTTCTTTGGAAGGTCTAAACACATCTACAATGTCTATAGGATCTTTAATATCTTTTATAGAAGCATAGACTTCCTCACCTAAAATTTTTTTACCTTTAGCTGATGGGTTAATTGGGTAAACTTTATACCCATACTCTTGCATATATTTCATAACAATAGTTGAGGGTTTCTTTGGATCATTACTAACACCGATCATTGCAATAGACCTAGAATTTTCTAAAATTCTTTTTATGTTACTCATTTAATTAATTGTTTTCTTTTTTAATTTGTTCTTCACAGAATTTTCTTGCTTCATTCAAGTCTGTAATTTTTGTCTCAGATAATTTTTGACTTCCTGCAATACAAGCATCCACTGCTCTTTTAAAATTATGATCTTTAAAATTTAATACAAAGTACATTCCAAAAATAACAAATAAAATAATGAGTATATTTTTTTTGCTCTTCATTATTATTTATGTTTCCAGTTTGGCTGTCTTTTTTCTAAAAAAGCTGAAATACCCTCCTTTGCATCGATTGCCATCATATTAACAGTCATCATTTTACTAGTGTACGCATATGCTTTTCTTAGAGGCATTTCTAATTGTTTATAAAAAGCTTGCTTTCCAATTTTAATGGTCAAGTTTGATTTAGAAGCAATTTTTTTTGCTACTTTTAAAACTTCATCATTTAATTTTGATTTAGAAAAACAATTATTTATTAAACCAATTTCTTTTGCATAATCTGCTTTGATTGGTTCTCCTGTTAACAGCATGTGCATCATTGGTTTACGATTAATTTTTCTACTAACAGCAACCATTGGTGTACTGCAAAACAATCCAATATTTACACCTGGTGTTGCAAATAAAGAGTCTTTAGTACTATATGCAAGATCACAACTTGCAACTAACTGGCAGCCCGCTGCAAAAGCTGCACCATGAACTTTAGCAATAACTGGTTTTTTTCCTTCTACAATTTGAAGCATCACTTTAGAGCAAAGATTAAATAACTTTTGATACTTATCTTTTTTTTTAAGACTTCTTACTTCTTTTAGATTGTGACCAGCGCTAAAACCTTTGCCGGAACCTTCTAAAATTATAACTTTAACATTTTTATCAGCATCTAATTTTTTTAATGATTTTAATAAATCGGAAAGATTTTTAAATGATAAAGAATTATATGTTTTCGGTTCATCAATTATAATTGACGAAATTTCAGAATTAATTCTCTTTATTTTAATATTACTAGTCATTTAATCAGTTAGTCCGTCGGATCTAGCCTGATTTCTTTCTATATGAATTGGTAAAACTTTACCATAAATTGCTTTTGAATGTTCTGGGGTATTTACTCTATAGGGATCTAATACATAAGCTGGAATGCACATATATCTTGATTTTTGACCTTCTACTTTTGTAACTCTATGCAGAGTAAATCTGCCTTTAAAAATTTGAAGATCTCCAGGTTCTAATTTAAGCTGTCTAACTCTTGATCGATCTCCGTCTAAAACTTTTTTAACCTCATCAAAATTTTCATTTCCTGGTGCTCTTATATTTGGACAATATTCAAAAATACCTCCTTTTTCAGGTTTCTGAATCATCAAGCTTAGAGTGAACTCACAACTATCAAAATGCCAAGGAAGAATTCCATCAGGTTTCATAACATTGTACGCATGACAAGCCAAAGGGTCTGCCCATCTATAAATAGGAGAAATACCTAAACATGCAGAAACAAATTTTAAAAGTTCTTCAGTTTCATAAAGATATTTCATTTCTGAATTTTTTGGAAAGCAATCTGAATTTAAATATCCATTATACCTTTCCATAAAATTTCTCTTTGGATGTTTTTCAGGTAAACTTGTGTCATCTTTAGCATAAAGATATGCATTGATGCTTTCTTTAGACATATAAACTTCATTAAGTTGTTTTTCCAATTCTGTATTCATTACCTCTAAAGATTTAGGTAAAATAAAATTTGGGATAGTTGAACAACTATATTGGTCTAATTCTTCCTTACATTTTTTTACTAAATTCTTAATGATTGGAGAATTTAAATCGTGAATAGGATATCTTTTTAAATCGACAATAGTATTTAATCTATCGTTCATTAAAGTTTATTTTAATTTACCCTCTTCTCTCATTTGAGCTCTAATTTTAGTTGCTGAGATTTTTTGAGTTTCCTCATCTAAAACTATTTCCTCAATTTTATATCCAACACCTCTTCCGTAACAAATATTTGTAATGTTAGGGACCAACATAATTTTAAATTGACCTTCAAATTCAGGATTTAATCTTTCTTCAATATTTTTTTTTACAGTTTCAAAATCAAATGGATTATCATCAACACCCTGTACATCTCTTATTTGAATACAAACTTGTCCTGTTTTTTTAATTATCTCTTTGAACAAGGTATAGTGCCCATCGTGAAATGGTTGCCATCTTCCTAGCATTTGTGCTGTCGGTTTTTTATTATCCCATTGATATGTCATTTTTTAATCTCCTCAATTATTAACGGTGCCCATTTTTTAGCGTCCTGAGTTGTTACATGGTAATCAAAATTTTTTGGATTAACAAACATTTGATTAGTATCTTCAAATCTACCTTTCTTTATTGTATCCACCCAAATTCTAAAATCTGCTGGAAACATACTTCTTGCCTCCGGTGTAGGAGCAACAAAGTCTGCAATTACATAATGACCTTCTGCTTTTAATTTAAGAGCAAATTCAGCCATTCTTTTAGCTTGTCTTACTCTTCCCGCTTCTGAAAAATCCCAATCATCAGCTGCTTTTCTAACTTCATCGGCATTTAATCTTTTAGCGTTTAACATGGGCGCCATTTCATCTGCTAAAGTTGTTTTACCTGCACCAGGTAATCCCATTACTAAAATTATTTTCATTAAATATCTTCTAACGGATGATGGGACATTAATTCAAGTCCATTTTCACCAATTAGGTATTGTTGCTCAAGCTTAACACCTTCTTTACCACCCACTTTACCAATATAACTCTCAAGTGTAATTGTCATGTTCTTCTCAAAAGTTCCACCTTCTTCTCCACCATCAGTTGGATATCTTATTTGAGGCCACTCATCACACAAACCAATTCCATGAACCATACATGAATACCTATTTCCATAATATTCATCAGGCAAAACCCAAGATTTTTTAACAAATTCTTTAAAACTCATTCCCGGTTTTATTAATCTATAATTATGATCAATTTGATTTCTAGCCATTGAATATAGTTTTTTTTGCTCATCATTAAATTTATGTCCGACTACAAAGGCTCTTGATATGTCAGCACAGTATCCATAGGGACCAACCATATCTGTATCAAAAGCAACAATTTCTCCTTGTTGCATAACTTTATTACTACTCTCTTGCATCCATGGATTTGTTCTTTCACCAGATGATAAAATCCTACACTCAATCCATTCACCTCCATTTTCAATATTTGTTTTGTGAAGTATTGACCACAGTTCATCCTCCGTCATACCTGCCTTAAGATCTGATCTCATTTTAGACACACCTTTTTCTGCAACTTCTATTGCTGCTTTCATACAAGTTAATTCATCAGATGATTTGATTACTCTTGCTTGTTCTAAAATTAATTTTGCATCTACAACTTCAATACCTTCTTTAATTAAGGCTGCAACCGCAGGACCATTTAAAACATCGATTGCAATTTTTTTTGATTTAAAATAATTTTTTGATAAATCTTTAACTTCATTAATCCATTTTGATAATTGTAAATTTGCTTGATCTCCATTGCTAAAATAATCCCATGTGATTGCAGGTCTTATTTCGTCAATTAGATTTAAATGCTTTGATAATATTTCACAATTAAAATACTCATAAAGAATTGTTGGTCCATTTACAGGAATAAAACAATATCTTGTTAAATTATGCATATTGTAGACACTCATGTTCACAGTATCTAAAGCATAACGAACATTTACAGGATCAAAGAGAATACAAGCCTCTAAATTATTTTTTACTAATTCTTTTCTGACCCTATCTAAACGATATGATCTTAATTTATCAAAATCAATCTCGTCTTCTCTTAATCTTTTTTTGGTAATAAAATTTTGTCTTGGTTTTATCTCAGGAACTATTTTTCTACTAAATCTCATGTTTAATTTAAAAATTTTTTTTCAAAAGGGAATTTTGACAAGATTTCAATTTTATTTTTTTTAACTAATATTTGTTGTTCTAATTTAACTCCCTCTTTTCCATCTTTTTCTCCAATGTAACTTTCTACACATAATGTCATATTGTTTTTAATTATTCCATCATAACCAGATTCTTGGTAATCATTTTTATGATAAAGATATGGATATTCACCTGTCATGCCACAACCATGAGCAGACAGATAATATCTGTTGGCTCGATATTTATCTGGAATATTCCAAGCTTTTTCTGAATATTCTTTAAAACTCATGCCCTCTTTTATAATATTAATGTTATGCTCTACTTGATCTTTTGCAATATTATAAAGTTCTTTTTGCGTCTTTGTTGGATCATCAGGGCCACTATGAAAGGTTCTAGAAAAATCACTATAATAACCATAGCAACCGACTACATCTGTATCAAATGCAACCAATTCATTTTGATTTATTATTTTTTTACCTGTCTCTTGAAACCACGGATTAGTTTTTTCACCTGAGGAAAGAAGTCGAGTCTCACAATAATCTCCATCTTGTTCAATAATTGATTTATAAAAAATAGACCAAAGTTGGTTTTCTGAAATACCCGGCATCAAAGACTCTTTTAATTCACAAATTGCGTTCTCAGTTGCTATTAAAGAATTTTTTATACAAATAATTTCCTCATCAGATTTTATAGATCTTGCTAGCTCTATAGGTAACTGTGCGTCAACCACTTTAAATCCATTTTCCTGCAAACCAATTCCTATTGCAGCATTCATGCGTTCGAGACCTATAGTTTTTTTTGCTCCAATTAAATTAATCAATGTATTTGAAATGTCCTTTACCCATTCTTTTTCTTTAATTTTTATATTGTGACCACTTGCAACAAATGAAGCTGTTGAAGAAGTTCTTATCTCGTCAATAGTGGATAAATGATCTGACAAGTGTTCACAGCCCTTAAACTCAAAAAGAATAGATTTATTATTTGTTAAAATTAAATATCTAGAAGGTGAATTTCTAGAAGTAAATATTTGCATATTTCTGGCATCTGTTGCATATCTTATGTTTACTGCATCGCTCAATATACAGGCATCTATATTGTTTAATTCCATTTGGGTTCTTAACGAACTTAACCTGTAAGACCTTAGTTTTTTAATATCATTATTTGTAATATCTAATTTATTTGAAACAAATTCTGAACTCATGTTGTAACTTTATAAATACCCAACCAAGCATTCACATCTTTGCTTGCAATATAATCAGATTTAAAAAATTCTACTTCTTCCCATTTATTATTTTTTTTTAGTAAATCAATTTTTTTATCAAAACCATACTCTTCATGAATTCCTTCATTTATAGTAAAGCAAATCAATCCTCCTGGTTTTGTTATTCTTATAAACTCATCTAATGCATTAGGTTTTACATGACCAAAAGTAAATGTTCCAACGCACATCACTCCACCATAGAAGTTGTCCTCAACTTCTATTGGTTGATTTAAATCTACCTTTATTAATTTTTGATAAAGATCTTTTGGTACAGTATCTAGTAAAGTTTGTGATAAATCGGCTCCATGAAAATTTTTAAAACTGTATTTTTTAAGCTCCAAACCAACTAAACCTGTTCCACATCCAGCATCAAAAATTAAAGTATCTTTATTTTTTTCATGTTTGTTAAATGTTTCTGCGGTTTCTTTAGGTCCTGTATAGTTCCAATCAACCATGTCTTTATTATACTTATCTTTGTCTCCCCACTCATCGTAATACTTCATAACCTCATCGGTAGTTTTAAGTTTATAAATTGGAATTTTGTTTCCTACGTCTTTTTGAGCCATTAGCTTCTCATTTTTTGACCACTTGGATCATAAAGTGGTTCTTTAATTATTGAACAATTAAATAAATCTCCATTTATCTCTACTTGAATTTTATTTTCAGAATTAATGTTTTTTTGATCAACAAAAGTAAATGCTACACTTTTATTTATAAAATGAGCAAAACCACCTGAAGTTACATAACCAATACTTTGATCTCCATTCATAACAGCTTCATTATTTGTTACATCAATATCATTTGTTTCAACAATTAATGGTATGAGTTTATTTGAGGAATTTTCTTTTTGTGCACTTTCTTTACCAATAAACTCTTTATCCCAATTAATAAAAGCATCTAAACCTGTCTCCTTTGCTGTAAAATCTGGTCTATAATCTAAAGTCCAAGCTCCCCAATTTTTTTCCAACCTCATTGACATTAATGCTCTTCCACCAAAGGGTTTGATATTAAATTCTTTTCCAGCCTCCATTAATTCTTCATATAATTTTAATTGATAATGTGGTGCTACATAAATTTCATAACCAAGTTCACCTGTAAATGAAATTCTATTTACTAATGCTGGAACTCCACCAACAAACATTCTTCTTGAATCTCTAAATTTAAATTTTTCATTTGAAACATCGTCTCTTACAATTTTTTCTAAAACTTTTCTTGAGTTAGGTCCTGCAATGGACAATCCATGATACTCATCAGATCTATTAGAATAACTTAAATTAAATTTATCTAAATGACTCTCAAACCAACGTCTATGCATTTCTTGAGCAGCACCAGAACCAAAAACCATAAATTCATTTTCATCTAAACAAGCAACCGTTAAATCACCACATAACTTTCCTCTATATGACAACATTGGGGATAAAGATATTCTTCCTGGCTTTGGAAGTCTTCCAGCCATTATGTGATCTAAAAATTTTCTAGCATCAGGACCTTTGAATTCATGTTTTGAAAAGTTGGCAACTTCGATTAAACCGACATTTTCTCTTACATTAATAACTTCTTTTGAAACATAGTCATGTGATCTTGATCTTTTAATAGTAGGCTCTTCATGAGCATCTTCTTTATTATTTGCAAACCACAAAACATTTTCTAATCCAAAGCTATCTCCCATAACAGCACCTTGATTTACAAAACGATCATACAGCGCAGTAGTTTTTTGTTTTCTTCCCTTTGGTAAAGTTTCATTTGGAAAAGTCATAATAAATCTTCGCTCATAATTTTCTGAGGATTTTATTGTTCCATATTGAGGTGATGCATAATCTCCAAATCTTGCAACATCCATTGCCCAAACATCTATTGATGGTTCTCCGTCAATAATCCATTCTGCTACACACTTTCCAACACCACCACCTTGACAAAAACCAGCCATAACCCCAACAGCAACCCAATAATTTTTCATTCCTGGTACTGGACCAATAAGAGGACTTCCATCTGGACCAAAAGTAAAAGGTCCATTAACTATATTTTTTATTCCTGCCCGCTCTAAAGCTGGCATTCTCTCAAAACCAATTGCCAGTCTATCTTCAATATTATCTAACTTTGGCTCAAGCAACTCGTGACCAAAATTCATTGGTGTTCCCTCTACTTTCCAGGGAGTTGACTTTGGTTCATAGGTTCCAAGCAACATTCCTTTTCCTTCTTGTCTAAAGTAAATATTTCCCTCAAAATCTGTTCCAATTGGCAATCTTTGGTCACCCATTGCCTCAACTTCTGGAATAGGTTCAGTGATTAAATAATGGTGCTCCATTGGTTGTACAGGAAGATTTAATCCAGCTAATAGTCCAACTTCTCTTGCCCAAAGTCCTCCTGCATTAATAACAATTTCTGCATTAATGTTTCCTTTGTCAGTAAACACTTCCCATGATCCATCTTTTTTTTGTTTCGTATCTTTAACAACTGTGTGAGTGTAATATTTTCCACCATGAACTTTTGCCGCTTTTGCAAAAGCGTATGTAACTCCTGATGGATCAACTTCACCATCAATAGGGTCCCATAAAGCTAACAAGTATCGAGATGGATCAATTAAAGGATTTTTCTTTTTCACTTCCTCTAGAGAAATAAATTCTTGATCAAGTCCCATATATCGTGCTTTTGATCTTTCTCTTTTTAAATAATCAGCCCACACCTCATTTGATGCTAAATAAAATCCTCCACTGGGTTTAAAGCCAACAGAATGACCAGACTCTTTTTCTATCTCTTTATAAAGGCCAATCGTGTAAGCCATCATCCTAGAAATATTTGGATCAGATGAAATTACATGAACATTTCCTGCTGCATGCCAAGATGAACCGGAAGTAAGCTCATTTCTTTCAAGCAAGATACAATCCTTCAATCCAAATTTAGATAAATGATAAAGAATAGAGCACCCTACTACACCACCTCCTATGATTACTACCTTCGCATGCTTTTCCATTAGTATTTAATTTCCTTATTCACTTTTTTTAGAGATTTATCTGTGCCATGATGGAAATGTTTGCTCATGTCTGGCATATATTTCATTGAAATTGGTTTCTTTCCAATTGCAACTGACATTTCTCTTACGTGATGTGCTTCTGCTCCACAACATATACCAATAAAATTTATTTTATTTTTTACACAATCTTTTGCAAACTCTGCCATTTCAAATCTGTTACAAAACAAATTATCTAAAGCTACTGGGAATGCATTTCCACCTGGAATACAGTCGCAACCATGATCAGTGATATTTAAGAAACCAGGTTCTTCCTCTGTTGTTCTGTAAGGTACTGGAAGTCCAGCAACATGACATGAAACTTTTTCTCTAACCTTTTTTAATAATTTCATTGTCATTTCAGGTCCTCTGTAACAATTCAATCCAACAACATCAGCACCCAGATCCTCCATCATCTTACATGCATCCTCGGCACTATGTCCTTCTCTAGTTTTATCCCCTCTAGGAATTGCAAAATTACAAACTGCAATAAGTCCTGCATCCTTAATTGCTTTTAATGCTATTTTCATTTCTTCTGTCCAATTTATTGTTTCTGCTATTACAAAATCAACACCAGCCTCTTTTGCCCAAGCTACTTGTTCTTCATACATTTGTTGACATTGTTTGTGAGTATTAGGATCCCCTGGATCAAATACATTTGTATTAGCCACGTCTCCGCAAACCATAAGATCTAAATCTTTAAACTCAGCAGCAGCATCTTTTGCAATTTTAAGAGCACCTTTTTGCATTGGTTCTAACAAATGTTCTTTACCAATTATTCTGAGCTTTTCTCTATGACCGTAATAAGTAAATGCTTGAACAACATCAGATCCCGCTCTAATAAATTCTCTATGTAACTGAGTTACTACTTCCGGATGTTCTAAAACTACTTCTGGAACAAAAGGACCTGCTGATAAATATCCTCTTCTTTCCATTGCAAAAAGATATCCTTCAGCACACATTATTGGGCCTTCATTTAATCTAGTAATAAGATCTTTTTTCATAATTTATCCTTTCATTTCATTATATTGTTTGCAACCCATTTGTGGAAATGATGGGTGGGATTATCCATCACAGGTGAAAAATTTCCCCCATTATAAGATGGTGACTTTCTGCCATCCTGCATGCCCTCAATTATATTTAAATCTTCACTTTGAACTCCTTTCCAAAGTTCAAAGTTTTGTTTTCTAAGTGATTTAAATTTTTTCGAATTTGCCGCTTCGTTACCAACATAAAAAATTTCCATATGTTCTTTTGTATATTCATTATTTACTGGTTCTAGCCAGTAGGCGTAAAAATGGTCTTTATGAATCCCAAGCATTACATTTGGGAAAAGAGCAACGTATTCTGCAATATGTTCTTGATCTTTTGGCCAGTTTGGGAAAGTTGGAAATTTTAAACTACTTTTAAATCTTGGATTATAAACCATAGTACCTTGGCCAGCAAAACGATTAGGTAATCCTTGAATATGATAATGGTCATCAATTTTTGAGTAAGAGTTTAAGCCAGGATGAACCCAAGGAAGATGATAACTTTCACAATAATTTTCTATTGCAAATTTCCAATTGCATTTAGCGTTTAAATTAAAATAACCATAATCTTTTGAATAAACAATTAAATCTCTATCCTTAATTGGCCAGAATTTTTTCCATCTATCACTTAAAGGTTCAATATATTTTTCAAAATCAATTTCATTGTTGTTTATATTAACAAAAATTAAATCTAACCAAACATGTGATCTGACTTCCTTAAGCCCACTTTTTGATTTACTAAATTTATTACAACTATGTTTATTCATTCCACCTATATGAGGTGTGGCTATTAACTTGCCACCCATATCATAAGACCAAGAGTGATAAGGACATCTTATTACATTTTTAATTTTACATTTTTCTTGAAGAATTTTGTATCCTCTATGACTACAAACATTATGGAAAACTTTAATTTTATTATTTTTATCTCTTAAAATAATTAATGGTATTCCTAATAAATCAAATGGTTTTGCGTCTCCAACATTTGGTATTGAACTTCCAACACCAATTACAACCCATTTGTTTTCAAATATTTTTTTTCTTTCAACAGATAAATACTCATCATCAGTATAGCATTCATTAGGTAGACCATGAGCTTTATGAATATTTTTATTTACTACTTTTATTTTTTTTAAATCGAGTATTTGTGATAACTTTTTCATTTCAACTTTTATTTAACCTCCTTGTTTAAGTTGGAATTAAATAAAGCTAAATTTTACGATTCTCTTATAATGATTTGTTGAAATACAGTCTTGCAATTTAATATATAAACAAATTCTTTGAAAAAAAAATTTGCAGAAAATTTCATAAAAAAACTTTATCTGTTAATAAATCACATTTAAAGACAATTTAACTTCAACTATTGGTTGAAAGATATTTGCAATCTTTCCCTTGATATGTTCTAGTGATTTATCGAAAATTAACTAACGGAGATATAATGAAAAAATTAAAAACAATTCTATTTTCTGCGATTTTAGTATTTGGCATGACTTCTTTTGCAAATGCGTGTGGAAAATTAGTTATAGCCGAACAAAACTGGGCATCTGCCGAGTTAATGGCAAACGTTGATAAAATCATTCTCGAAGAAGGATATGGATGTGAAGTAGAACTAGTACCTGGTGCTACTATGCCTACATTTACTTCTATGAATGACAAAGGAACACCTGACATGAACCCTGAACAATGGGCGAATGCAGTTTACACTCCTCTAAAAAAAGCGGTAAGTGAAAAAAGAATAATTATTGCAAATAAAGCTCCAATTACAGGTCTAGGAGAAGGTTGGTGGTTAAATCCAGCAGCTTTAGAAAAACATCCAGAGCTTAAAGGAATGACAGCAATGCAAATCTTAGAACGACCTGATTTATTTCCAGATAAAGAAGATCCATCAAAAGGAGCGTTTATGGGATGTCCTGCTGGTTGGGGATGTCAATTAGCTAATGCAAATTTATACAGAGCGTTTGAAATGGAAAAAAAAGGTTGGAAACTTATTGATCCAGGTTCAGCTGCAGGTTTAGATGGTTCTATCGCTAAAGCATCAGACTCTGGTGAGCCGTGGTTTGGCTATTATTGGAATCCTACATCAATGGTTGGAAAATATAATTTACAGCCAGTAGATTTTGGTGTTCCTTTTGCAGGAAGAGATAACTGGGATAATTGCATTACCTTAGCAGAACAAGATTGTGCAGATCCAAAACCAACTGCATGGACAAAATCTGAGGTAAACTCAATTGTAAGTGCTAACTTTGCGAAAACTGGTGGAAAAGATGTTCTTGGTTACGTTGAAAATAGAACCTATCCAGGTACAGTAATGAACAAAATGTTAGTTTACATGGCTGATAACCAGGCTAAAGGTTCAGATGCTGCAGTTGAGTTTTTAATTAAGCATGAAGATATTTGGACTAAGTGGGTATCTTCTGATGCTGCAAAAAAAATCAAAAAAAGTTTATAATTAACTTTTAATTACGAGCCTATTTAATATAGGCTCGTAAAGTTTAATATTTATGGAATTTTTTACTGAATTTCCAGAAATGGGAAGAAGATCCCAAATGGAGCTAAGAAAAGGTATTGACTTAGCTTTTAGAAATTTTTCAAGAGAATATGGAGACAATATAGAAGCATTTTTTGATCCATTATTATTTTTTTTAGTATCATTAGAAAAATTATTATTATCTACACCATGGATAATAATTATTGCAGTAATTTGTGGTTTAGCATGGTTGGGTTCAAAAAGTTGGAAATTAGTTACGGGAAGTGCAATTGCTTTTTTGTTAATTGGTTATTTTGGAATGTGGGAAGATTGTATGGCAACAGTTGCAATTATTACTGTATGTACAATCATTTGTATTGTTGTTGGTATTCCAATAGGAATTGTAATGGCTAGATCCTCTAGAGCAGAAAAAACAATACTTCCTGTTTTGGATATGATGCAAACAATACCAAGTTTTGTTTATTTGATACCAATTTTAATGTTGTTAGGTATAGGAAAGGTTCCAGGATTAATCGCTGTTTGTGTTTATGCAGTTCCTCCAATTATTAGATTAACTAATTTAGGTATTAGAGAAGTAGATAAAGAGACTTTAGAGGCTAGTGAAGCTTTTGGAGCAACTACAACTCAAAAATTAAAATCTGTTCAAATTCCGCTAGCTTTACCCACTGTTTTTGCTGGTGTAAACCAAACCATAATGATGGCTTTAGCTATGGTGGTTATTGCTTCTATGATAGGCGTAAAAGGTCTAGGCGTACCAATATTAAGAGCTGTTTCTAACCAATATTTGGCTCTTGGTATGATGAATGGATTAGCAATAGTTGCTCTTGCAATTGTCTTTGATAGAGTCACTCAAGAATATGGAAGAAGGATCCAAAAGCATAGAGGCCAGATAAAATAATTTATTATTTGTTGCATCGAATTTTCTAGACTCATATTTCAAAATAAATAAAGATCTTCTCTATGAATTTTTCATTGGAAATAGGACCTAAAACTGAGGTTGATACAGTTCCAGCTTTATCTGACATTTATATAACGATGCTACCTGGGGGTGATTACAGAGAAACTGCTGATAAAGCAGTAGAGCTTGTAAAAAAAGGATTTAACCCTGTACCTCATTTTCCAGCAAGATCAATGCATGATGATATTGAACTAAAAGATTATGTTACAAGATGCAAAGATGGAGGAGTGAAGCAAGCACTAATTATTGGAGGAGGAAGAGAGCCTCTTGGAAAGTTTGATAGTTCATTTCAACTTTTAGAAACAGGTTATTTTGAAAAAATGAAAATAGGAATAGCTGGACATCCAGAAGGGAGTCCTGATATATCCGACACAGATTTAGAAAAAGCAATGACAGATAAAAAGCCTTATGCTGATTATATAGTAACTCAATGGTTATTAGATCCTCAGCCTATCATTGATTTTATTTCTAAACAAAGCGTGCCAGTGCATGTTGGAATCACTGGGCCCTTAAAAATATCAAGCTTGATTAAATTTGCTAATATCGTAGGGGCAAAAAATTCCTTAAACTTTCTTAAATCTAATTTTAGTAAGGCGTTGGATTTATTGAAACCTAAAGACCCTAATGATTTAATTGGGAAAGTTAAATCGCACACTGATAACTTCCACATTTATACATTCGGCGGCTTGAAGGAAACTAACAAGTGGTTGAGGGAGAATAGTTATGTCTAATGAATTTGACTATACTAAATTAAAACATGTTACTTCTGTTGATCAATCAGACAGAGAAGTACCATACAACTTAAGACAAAGTGGGCCAACAAAAGTTGAAATGTTAATTTCAACAAGGGTAAGAAAATCACCTTATTGGCATTTATCAATGCAGGCAGGTTGTTGGAGAGCAACTGTATACAATCGTATTTATCACCCAAGAGGTTATGTAAAACCTGAAGATGGTGGAGCGATGGTTGAATACGATGCTATCGTAAACCATGTCACAATGTGGAACGTTGCTGTTGAAAGACAAATAAGAGTTAAGGGTCCAGATGCAGAAAAATTTACTGACTATGTGATCACTAGAGATGCAACTAAAATTTCACCAATGAGAGCAAGGTATGTAATTTTATGTAATGCTTATGGTGGAGTTTTAAATGATCCAATTCTTTTAAGAATATCTGAAGATGAATTTTGGTTTTCATTATCAGACTCTGATATTGGAATGTATCTTCAAGGTGTAAATGCAGATGGAAGATTTGATTGTACAATTGACGAAATTGATGTGAGCCCAGTTCAAATACAAGGTCCTAAATCAAAAGCATTAATGAAAGATTTGTGTGGAGATCAAGTAGATTTTGACAACATGCCTTTCTATGGATTAGCTGAAGCAAAAGTTGGAGGAAGAGATGTTGTAATTTCACAATCTGGTTTTTCAGGAGAGGCTGGATATGAAATTTATCTAAGAAACTCTACTTTATATGCTGAAGATATGTGGAATGCTGTGCTTGCAGCTGGAAAAGCACATAACTTAATGGTTATTGCACCAGCGCACCATAGAAGAATTCAAGCTGGAATTCTTTCTTGGGGTCAAGATATGGATGCTCAACATAATCCTTTCCAATGTAATCTAGGTTATCAAGTTTCATTATCTGGGAAAGGTGAATGGCAAAAAAAAGGTGACTACGTAGGTAAAGCTGCTCTTGAAAAAATGGGTGCTGAACTAAAAGAAGGAAAAAAACCATATAAACTTCAATTGGTTGGACTTGAATTTGGTGGGAAGCCAGTTGAAGATTATGCGCCTGACTTTTGGTTAATTTCACCAGAGAGTGGTGGAGATCCTGTAGGATTTATTACGTCTCCTTGGTATCACCCTGAGAAGAAGCAAAACATTGCAATGGGATATGTACCATTCGATGGAACTTTAAATGCAAATGGTTTTCCAAAAGGAAAAGTAGGAACTAAATTTAAAGTTCATCTACCTGAACAATATTCAGATACTCCAGGAACACCTGTTGATGCTGTAGTAGTGGATATTCCATTCAAAGAGTCTTTCAACGCTAACACAAGAGAAGTTGTAAAAGGCTAAATTTATTCTGGGGGAGTTATTTAAACTCCCCCAAATTCAATGACAAAAGGGTTTTTAATCGCAGTTTGCATTATTATTGTGATTGCTTTAATAGTATTTCCATTAATCGTTTCTTACAAAGCTCAAAGAAATAAAAAAGATAAAAATTAATGTTTGGTGAATTTTTAAATATAGTTTTCAAGTCTATAAAATTAGATAAGACGCTTTATTCTGATAACAAAAATTTTGGTGAAGCCTCAATATATTTTGCAGGCTTAATAATGATTTTAGATGGAGTTGCTGGTGCAGTAGCAGCTAATACTGTCATTAAAACTGCAATAGGAATGTCAGGTTTGACGGCAATAGTGACTTGGTTAATATGGGCTATCTTCATTTTTGTTATAGGTGTTAAACTTTTTCCAGATAAACAAACTAAAGTATCATTTAAAAAAGTGCTAACTGCAGTTGGTTTTGCGCATGCTCCTGGATTATTAAGATTTTTTGCAGTAACTCCAGATTTAATGATCCCTATAATTTTTCTTACTCAATTTTGGATTTTTGCAGGTTTAATAATTTCCACAAAACAAATTCTAAATTTAAAATCTAATTTTAAATCTTTTGGTATTGTCCTGTTGTCATTTTTAATAATTGCATTTTTGTCGATTTCTTTTGTAATGAGCAGAATGAACATGCTCCCAGTCAATCAGATTAGCTAGATTGGAAAAATAGTTTTAGAAACTCTACAAGATTTACAAATTTTAAAGCCAGTTAAAATTAAATTTTGAGATACACTCTCATCCTCTTCTTTACATTCATCACAAATATTATTTAAATCTTCACTGTTGTCTTGGTCATTAATTTCATCAAAATTATCAGTCATTATCTGTTAGCCCTGCACCTGCCCCACCTTGCTTTAAACTCTCAGATTCTTCTACAAAAGTATCTTCGGACAATTTATATAAATTCTTCCACTCTTCCTCAGAAAAGTTATCCATATTTTCTAAAAAACTGATCTCCAAATTATTTGCGACAGATGGAAAGTCATTATTTGCAATGTTTGAGTAGATATTGACGTTTAAATTTAAAATAATTTCTTTTTTATCAAGGTTTATTTGGATTTTTTTTCCAATAATTTCTGATGCTCTACTTAAAAAAGCTAAAAAAATTGATGGGTAAGCAACGTTATTAAGTTCAATTTTTTTTAAGAGCTCTAAAGATTTTGATTGGTCTAAAAAACTAACTCCAAGGATAATTGGACAATAAGGTTTTGCTGAAGGTTGATTTTTTTCTAATATTAGATTTAAATTTTGAAAACTATTTTCTTTCCTATCAGAAAAATAATTATTTATATGTTTGATACCTGGAAGACCAAAGGACTCTAATAATCTTACACACTTTGCTGTTTCTTCAGCAACTCCCCATGAATATCCACTAGCTTTAGTTGCTCTTTTAACAGTAGTTTCAATTTCACTTAATGATCTCATTTTAAATGTTATTTTTATAAACCCACTGCTCATCGTAATTTTTTAACTCATGAGGTAGGGGTGCCCCTTGAAACATACAAATTCTTAACCACTTATCAGACCTTGGATCAAATTTTAAAGCTCCAAAGAAAGATAGCTTTAACCTTAACATATCAATAGGCATTATGTTTTTACCAATTGTATTATCTTGAATTTCTGAATAAGGAAATTTTTCAACTATAAAAACTCTTCTAACAATATGTCTCAACTCAGAATTTTTTATTAAAAAATCAGATATAGTTTGACTATTTTTAGAAACCAATAGTATTTCGTGAAGTTTTTTTATGTCTCTTGCTATAGCTAAAGGTTGTTCTAATTCTGAACCATGTTCTTCAAATCTATCAGCCAATCTTGGCTCTTCTTTGTTTTTTGAGATAAACCAAAAATTTTGATTATTTTCTTTTTTTTCAAAATTTATTTGTAAAATATTTGGATATTTTTTCTCAATTATATTTCTTAACTCTTCTACAGTTCTATGAGCTGGTATATTGAAATATTTTTCTTCATCAGAGCTCATTTCTTTTACTAAAGGTTCGGTTATTTCACTATATGGTTCCATCATAATGGATACAACATACTCAATACATTCTTCGCATGTTTCTTGTTCAAGCCACTCATAAATATTGTTGAAAGGATACTCTATTGCAAAATCAAACTCATTCTCAATAAATTTCAAAAATTTTTGAATATCTTTCATTAAATTATTAATTTTATTTTTTTGATATTCGCTATCAGTGTTCCAGCTTGTAATATTTGTTAATGATTTTTTTACACAATCAACAAATAGTTCACTATCCTTTTTATTTACATTTTGAATTTCTCTAATTTTTTTTAAAGCTTTTTCTCTACTTAAGATCCAGTTATTTAAAAGTGTTGGATGATTTACAATAAAAGGAGCCATTCCTAATCCAGTAGAATTTCCAATACCTAAATTTTTAGAGATTTTCTCATCTAGTTTAACTGCTTTTGTTGGGTTCTTGTGATAAGCAACATGATTTACTTGGTCAAAAGTAAATTGTCTTACAAGATAAACCAGCATCATTTCTAATCTAAATGGTCCATTAATTTCCTCACGATTTTTAATTCTAAACCTATCTGCTAAACCAAATTTACCAGATCCATAAACAGCAGTAGTTCTGTACAAATATCCAACTTTTGATAATAAATTTAAATCTGGTTGTAATCCTTTACTTAAATTCTCAGTTACATGATTGAATAATCTTACAGATTTATTTGCTCTTGATAATGTAAGTTCTTTATAAGAAAGTCTTCCGACTTCTTGTTTGGGAACTTCATTTTTCAATCTTTCAATATCTTTTTTACCTGGCACTCCATCATGAAGTGTAAAGGCTGCATCCCACTTAGTAGCTATAACCCTGTCTGATCTTTCTTCATCTTTGATATGATTTGCAAAACAAACTAATGAATAAATTCTTTTGTCTTTTTTAAATGAATATACTGCCTCACCATAACCATTTTCATCTAAATTAAATAAATCTTGTTTATATTCCCAGTCTTTAAATTCATTCAAAAAACTCCTTAAAAAAGATAATTTAGATTGATGGAACGATCCCAAACGGGATAATTTCATAATAGTATTTGGATCTCTGAGTTCTATTTGCATTACTTAAATTGATTTATAAAAATTATACCAATTGTTTCCTAGTATCCCATGTGTCTCATCATCTGAAAATCCAATCTTTTTGAGACCTTTTTCTATATTTGAAAACCCTCTTGCGTCTTCAAACCATTCAGGTTGTTTTGGAAAACCTGGTTTGTTCTTTGATCCTTCTCCATAATTTTTAGTTTTAGTCCAAGTACCATTTCTCATCCATTCAACTACGCTGTCAGGTTGATCAAGACAAAGATCTGATCCTATGCCAATTTTACTTGCATCCATAAACTCTGCAGTCTTCGCAACCATTTCACAAAAACTATCAAGACTACAATTGGTATTATCTCTTAAGTGATGTGGATACAAAGATAAACCCAGCATTCCTCCGCTATCACTTAGCATCTTGAGTAAATCTGTGGACTTATTTCTTTTTGCAGCATGCCAAAAAGATGGGTTTGCATGTGTAATCGCAATTGGTTTTTCACTTATTTCAATTGCATCCATAGTGCTTTTTTCTGCAGAATGAGACATATCAATAACGATACCTACCCTATTCATTTCTTTTATTGCTTCTCTTCCAAAATTAGTCACTCCACTATCAATTTTTTCATAGCAACCGGTAGCAAGAAGAGATTGGTTGTTATAAGTTAGCTGCATAAATCTACATCCAAGTTCATGAACTTTTTCAACCAAACCTAAGTCATCTTCAATTGGTGAACAATTTTGAAAACCAAAAAATATTGCAGTTTTGTTTTCAAGCTTTGCTTTTTCAATATCCTTAAAATCTTTTCCTAGAAAGATAAGGTCAGAATTTTCCTTAAAAATTTTTTCCCACTTATTTAATTCTGTTAACAACTCATCATAATCTTCATGGTAAACAATAGTTACATGAACTGCATCTAAACCTGCAGCCCGATTTATTTCAAAAATTTTTCTAGACCAATTGCAATATTGCAAATTATCAATTTTAAAATTCATAACCAGTTAAGATTAATCAATCTAAATTGAAATACTATTAATTTTATTGAAATTTTTGATGAATTTTGAAATAAACATTAGGATCATTTTTTCATGAAAAAAAATACTAATAAAAAAGTTTCAATAGTTATGGGTAGTCAATCAGACTACAAAACTATGCAATTAGCAGAAAAAACTCTTAAACAATTAGGTGTTTCGTTTGAAACTAAAATTGTTTCAGCTCATCGTACTCCAAAAAGAATGTATGATTTTGCATTAAAGGCAGAAAAAAATAACATTGGTGTTATTATTGCTGGTGCTGGCGGATCGGCACATTTACCAGGAATGATTTCTGCATTAACTCAAATTCCAGTTCTAGGAGTGCCGATTGAAAGCAAAAAACTAAAAGGTTTAGATAGTTTGCTTTCTATTGCTCAAATGCCAAAGGGCATTCCTGTTGGCACTTTAGCAATTGGAGAGGATGGTGCCATTAATGCTGCACTACTTGCAGCTGAAATAATGGCTATTAATAATTCATCGGTCAAAAATAAGTTAAAAAATTGGAGATCAAAGCAAACTAAATCTGTTAAAAGAAATCCAAAATAGAAATGTCGAATATTACTCTTGGAATCATTGGGGGCGGCCAATTAGGAAGTATGCTTTCAATTGCAGCAAAAAAATTAGGAATAAAAATAATAATTTTTTGTGATGATTTAGAAGCGCCAGCACAGAATTTTTGTGATGAATTCATTGGAGCAAAATATGATGATAAAGAAAAAATAAATGAATTTGTAAACAAAGTTGATATCGTAACTTATGAATTCGAAAACATACCTTATGAAACATTAAATGATATTAACAAGTTAAAACCAGTATTACCAAAACCCTCAGTTAATAGATTAATTCAACATCGGCTAGCTGAAAAAGATTTTGTAAATAAATTAAATATAAGAACCACTAGATACGTCTCTGTTGAAAATCAGTCTGATATTGATGTTCTTGAAGATTTTTTACCAGGTATAATTAAAACAACTACACTAGGCTACGATGGAAAAGGACAACACCCTGTTTCATCAACAGAGGAATTAAAAAATCTTAAATTAGATTTATCAAGAGGATACATTTTAGAAAAATTAGTCAAACTTAAAAAAGAGATATCCATTATCATAACTAGGTTCAATAACAATAAATATGAAATTTATGAACCTATAGAAAATACCCATGAAGATCAGATCTTAAAACATTCCAAAATACCTGCAGATATAAATGAAAAAATATTTAATCAATCTAAAGATTGGGCAATTCTTATTGCTGAAGAACTTAAGTATGTGGGCACTCTATGTGTAGAATTTTTTATAGATAGAAATGATAATCTTTATGTAAATGAAATTGCTCCAAGAGTTCATAATTCTGGCCATTTAACAATTAATGCTTTTAATGTAAGTCAATTTGAAAATCATATTAGAGCTGTTTGTGGACTTGAACAAATACCTTTAAAAAAATTATCTAATGCAAAAATGATAAATTTACTAGGAGATCAAATATCTCACTACAGAAATTCTCCAAAACTGAAAGATAATGAATTCTTTTTTGATTATTTAAAAAAAGAAATTAAAGATAAAAGAAAAATGGGTCATATCACTATTCTGGAATAAAATGTTAAAATCAATTGAAGGAAATTTTGATGATCCAGAAGTTCATAAGCTTTTAACCAAGCATTTTGTTGAACTAAGAGCTGCCTCACCAGAGGGAAGTGCTCATGTTTTAGACATTCCAGGTCTTAAAGTTCCATCGATTAAATTCTGGAGTTTATATCATGATGATCAATTAATGGGATGTGGTGCACTAAAATTTTTAGATAAAGGACATGGAGAATTTAAATCAATCAGAATTCATGATAATTTTCGAAAAAAAGGACACGGTGTAACTGTTGTTAATCATCTAATTAGTGAGGCAAAAAAATTAGATATTAAAAGATTAAGTATTGAAACAGGTGCTGGAGATTTTTTTATTCCAGCTAGAAAACTCTTTAAATCATGTGGTTTTGAGCCTTGTGAACCTTTTGCTCATTATAAAGAAGATGTTAATTCTGTTTATTTGACTAAATTGATTGCTACAGATTGACAATAAATTTAGATAATTTCTCTATTTTGTTGACAAAACCCATTAAAATCTAAAGAAAGCCTGAATTACTTAATTATAAATTTTAAGTAATAATTAACATAACAAAAAGTAAGAAGAAATAATATGAGTCTAACAGGTAAAGTAAAATGGTTCAATCCAACCAAAGGTTTTGGTTTTATTGAAAGAGAAGACAAAGAAAAAGATGTGTTTGTACATGTTTCAGCAGTAAGAGATGCTGGTATGAACGGTTTAGATGAGGGTCAAGCTTTGACTTTCGATGTTGAAGATGGTCCCAAAGGTCCTTCAGCAGTTAACTTAAAAACTGCATAATTTCACACTTCCTATTGGCTGAAAAAATTTTATTTTTTAATAAATAATTTTATTCAGCCAATACCAAATCTTATAAAAAACAACTTTTAGTCAAAGAAATTAATTATATAAGTTGTATTTAAGATAATAATAAATTTATGATCGGAATTTTAGGTGGAATGGGTACTCAAGCTGGTCTTGATTTTTGTAATAAACTTGCAGTACTGAATAGAGGTAAAATTGATCAAGAGTATCCTTTATTTGTTTTGTATAACAAATCAAATATTCCTGGAAGACCAGAGTCTATAGGTACTCAAACAAAAAACTTATCAAATATAAATACAAACAAATCTAATAAAACTAAATATAATAAAGTTTTAAAAAGTCTTCTTGAAGGTTGTAAGTTATTAGAAAAAAATAAATGCAAATTTATTGTTATCCCATGTAATACAGCACATTATTGGTTTGATGATCTCCAAAAAAAAATAAATATCCCAATTATAAACATGCCCAAAGAAGTATTTAAATTTACAAAAAAGAATTGTAAAAAAAATTCAAAAGTTGGTTTATTGGCAACAGAAGGTACTTTAAAAACTGGAGTGTATAATAAATTTTTTGATCAGAACTATCAATTAGTTAACCCATCTGAAAATCTTCAAAAAAACTCAGTAAACAAAGCAATCAAATTTGTAAAAATGGGTAATGTTAGAGCTGCTGAAAAAGCTATTAAACCGGCTATAAAATATTTGATAAAAATGAAATGTAAAAAAATAATTTTAGGCTGTACTGAGTTGCCGATTGCAATTTTCGCCTTTAAATCATTCAAAAATGTTAAATCTTCAAAGATATTTTTAGATCCAAATTTAATTCTTGCTCATTCTGCAATGCAGAAGCACAAAAGATAAACCGTGACAACTAAAATTGATAAGCCCTACGTTCTAAGAGTTGCTGAATTAATTTATTCAAAAATAATTGAGATAAAAAACCAAAATCCTGAAGTTAATAACATTCAAGCATTTGAAATTTTCATGACAACAAAAGATTATGATTTTATTAGCTCAGGAGAATTTCATGAAAATTGGATATCAGAATTAAAAAATAATGATTTTATTGATAAAATTACGGGTAAGAAAATTAATGAAGAAACACTTAGACTTTTAGATATTCAAAAAGACTCTATGGTTAAATTTTTGCTCAAAATACCAAAATTGTATTATACAAAAACTCATTTCCCTTTAGAATTATCTCAAAGAGCCTTCAATCATCTTTGGAGAGTTTGTGAAAGTTATGAGATGTGGTGCAAAGAAACTAAGCAAAAAAATTTAATTAAATTAAATTTAATTGATTAAATTTTAGATTATTAACTACAGTGATTAAGGTATTCCCATTTATATTTATCTTACTTTGGTCATCAGCATTCATAACTACAAAACCAATCATTGATTACAGCGATCCTTTTGCTGCGTTAGCTTTTAGATTTGCACTTGTAGCATTTGGTTTTTTAATTTTTTCTATCTATTCAAGACAGAAAATAATTGTGAGTAAAAAAAATTTTTTACAATCTTTTTTTAGTGGAGTTCTTTTTCATGGGTTTTATTTAGGAGGTGTTTTTTATTCAATTTCTATTGGAATGCCTACTGGCCTTGCTGCTTTAATTGTAACACTTCAACCAATACTAACTAACGCTTTAAGTGGACCAATACTAAAAGAGCAAGTTTCTGTTAAACAATGGATAGGTGTTTTGTTAGGATTTATTGGAGCATCATTGGTTCTAGGTTTTGAAATTGGATCAAAAATTCCAACTGCTGGATTAATTGCAACCATTATTGCTTTGCTAGCAATAACAAGTTCAACTCTTTGGCAAAAAACAATAAGCAACAACCTACCCTTATCAGTAAGTAATATGAACCAAGCACTAGGGGGTTTTTCATTTCATTTATTAATTATAATTTTCTTTGCTGATCCATACATTGAATTTTCAAAAACATTTATAATTGCAATGAGTCATCAAATTTTTTTAGTATCCTTTGGAGCATTCACAATACTTATGTTCTTAATTAAAAATAATTCTGCAAGTAAAACAGTTTCAATATTTTTTTTAATTCCACCAACATCTGCATTTATGGCATGGTTATTTTTAAACGAAAAATTATCTAATTTAGATCTTTTAGGATTTTTAATCACGACTATAGGTGTTTATATTGCAACTAGAGATAAATAATTACTTTGCAATATATCCGAACTCTAATGATGCATCTGTTATTGAATGATAAAGAGACTCGCCAAAACTTCTTAGTCCAAATATTCTAAATTTATCTGGATTATCATCAAGCATATCAATAGTAACCGACATTCCGTTGTAAGTAGAATTTAAACATTGATTTTTTTCTAGCTCACCAAAATTAAATGGGCATCCTTTTTTTAAAACTTCCTTAGCCTCCTTACCTTCAATTTCAATTATTGCTTTTGAATGAGATATGTCTGTTATTGCAAATTCATTATCATTAAATTTTTGCTCAATTTCTTTTAAAAGGTCATGTTTCTTAGAAACTAAAAGCCAATTTCTTGGTCCATTCCAAAGTATTCTCGTATTATCATTAGAGCTTACAGAAGAAGGATTATCTATTAAATTTAAACCATCTATTTGAATATTATCTAATGATAAGTTTGACCTTTTATACTGAACTATCTGTACAATTAATAAATTAGTGGTTTCAGATATTGAAAGTAAACTTTTATCATCTTTACCTTCAAAATCTCCAAATTGACCTTTTGCATGCACATTATTTAAAGCTGAAAGTGAACTCATGATCTAACTCTCTCTCCTTTAGGGTCAACATAATGTGAAGAAACTATTTCTACTGGAATAACTTTGTTTTTTAATGGAGACATTACAAATAATTTTTCTCCAATCATATTTTTTCCATCCTTTAATATTGCTAATGAAAACGGATTATCATACTCAACACTCCAACAAGAAGCTGAGATATGGCCTAATTTTTTATTTGGCAAAGGTGCATTAGCATCTTTAACTAAATGTGATCCTTCTGGAATACTGGTTTTTTTATCCAATGGGACAACGCCAACAATTCGCTGTCTATCTTCAGCAACAAAAGCTGCTCTCTGCAATGATCTTTTTCCAATAAAATCTTTCTTTTTACTCAATAACCCTTCTAAAGCATTGTCGTAAGGAATTGTTCTTCCATCTAATTCAGAACCTGCAACGTGCCCCATTTCGATTCTAAGTGTAGATAATGCTTCAGTTCCATACGGTTGAATTTCAAACTCTTCTCCAAGTTCAATTATTTTTTCCCACATAAATCTTCCGTTATCAGACCCTACATTAACTTCGTAAGCTAATTCACCTGAGAATGAAATTCTGAAAATTCTTGCTTTAACTCCAAATAAATCACCCTCGACATATCCCATAAACGGAAGACCTTCATTAGATACATCTGTTTTAGGAAACAATTTCTGTAATAAATCTCTTGATTTAGGGCCAGCTATGGCAGCTCCTGCCCATTGCTCAGTTGTTGAAACTACATTTACATTAAGTTCATGCCAAACAAGTTGCAAATAATACTCCAAATGTGAAAGCACATTAGCTGCTTGAGCAGTAGTTGTTGTCATGTGATAGTGGTTTTCTGAAATTCTAGTAGTTGTACCATCATCCATCACTATCCCATCTTCTCTTAACATCACTCCATATCTTGCTTTTCCAACAGGTAACTTCAACCATGCATTTGTGTATACTCTGTTTAAAAATTCTGCAGCATCTGGCCCCTTAATATCAATCTTACCAAGGGTTGTTACGTCACAAACACCAACATTTGTTCTTACATTTTTCGCTTCTCTTTTTGATGCTTCAAACAAAGTTTCGTTTCCTCTTTTATAATATCTTGGTCTTAACCAAACTCCTGCATCAACAAAAACAGCGTTATGCTCTTCATGCCAACTGTGAATTGGAGATTTTCTTGTTGGTTTTGAATGTTTTCCTACTTCTCTACCAACGATAGCCCCGATAGAAATAGGTGTATAAGGAGGTCTAAAAGTTGTGTGGCCAACGGACGGAACAACTTTATTTTCAATCTCAGAAACTAATTGCAATCCATTTAAATTACTTGTTTTTCCTTGGTCTGTTGCCATACCTAAAGTGGTATATCTTTTTACGTGTTCGATTGATCTATAACCTTCTCTTAAAGCAATCTCTACATCAGAAACAGCAACATCATTTTGAAAATCTAAAAATCTTTTATAACTTTTACCTTTTGGTAATGGAACGCACCAAAACTTATCATGTTTAGAATATTTTTTTTCAACTACATTTGGAATAGATATTTCATTATCTTTCTCAGTAATTTTTTTTGATAATTCTTTTCCTTTTTCAAATGATGTTTTTAAAGTTTCTTCTAGTGTAAATATACCATTTGCAGCTCCCAAAGTTGTTTCATTTTGTTTTGAAACTCCTGGAACAAACGCGTCTATCTCTTCATTAAATTTGGTTTTGTTTCCTGATTGTGATGCTAAATGAATTGTAGGTGTCCAAAATCCAGAAACACATATGCAATCACAATTTATATTTTCTATTTTGCCAAGTGTTTTCTTATCTTCAGAAATAGTTGCTATATCTGCTGATTTTACTTTTTTATAACCTTGTGCTGCAACTACTACATGTGAATTTTTAATATTAATTCCTAAATTTTTCGCTTCATCAATAATTTCTGATTGTGGATTAAATCTTGAATCTAAAACTATAGGCTCAACTCCGTGTTTTTTAAATTCAATTGCAGTTTCATAACCACTATCATTGTTTGTAAATACTAAAGGTTTCTTTCCAACCAAGACACCATAAACTTTTAAATATTCTTTAGCTGCAGATGAAAGCATTACACCAGGCGTATCATTGTTTCCAAAAACAATTGGTCTTTCAATTGAACCAGATGAAATTAGAACTTCTTTTGCTCTGATGTACCATAGTCTTTTGTTTGGATGATATTTTTTAGTTTTAGGTAAATGATCACTAACTTTTTCAGACATTACTAACATATTGTGATCATAGTATCCAAAAACTTGAGATCTATTTTTTACAATTACATTCGGCATCTGTTTCAATTCTGAAATAATACCATCTGCCCAATCTTTTCCGGATTGGTTACCGATATTCACATCACTCGTTAATAATGAGCCGCCATATCTTGGTTTATCTTCAGCTAAAATAACTTTGGCTCCATTTTTGGCTGCAGCATAAGCGCTCGCTAAACCTGATGGTCCAGAACCAGCAATTAAAAGATCGCAGTACTCATATTTATGTTCGTATCTTTCTTTGTCATGCTTTGTTGAAGCTACACCTAATCCAGCTGCTTTTCTTATAAATGGCTCATAAATTTTATACCAAAAGCTTTTTGGCCACATAAAAGTTTTGTAATAAAATCCAGCAGGTAAAAATATTTTTAAAAAATTGTTTATTGCTCCAATATCAAAGTTGACACTTGGCCAACAATTAACACTGCTTGCCTCTAATCCTTCAAATAATTCTTGTTCAGTTGCTTTAATATTTGGCTCAGTTTCACCATTTCTATAAAGTTGAACAACTGCATAAGGTTCATCAACTCCTGCACCAAAAAACCCTCTAGGTCTATGATATTTGAAACTTCTACCTACTAAATGAACTCCATTTGCCAGTAAAGCTGAAGCTAATGTATCACCTTCATAACCAAAATAAGATTTACCGTTGAACTTAAAAGAAATTTTTTTATTTCTATTTATTAAGCCACCTGTTTCTATTCGATAACTCTTAGTCATTAAGCAATTTCTTCGTTAGCTTTATAAGTTTTAAAAATTTCATGGGTTACGGTATCTCTCTCAACTTTAATCCATTGTCTGCAACCAGATAAATGCTGCCAAAGTTCTAAATGTTTTCCTCTAGGGCTTACTCTGTTATATACAAAATTATCCCACTCCTGATCAGTAACTTCTTTATTTAGCTCAGGTCTTTTAACAGTTGCATCACCACCATACGAAAATTCATTTTGCGATCTCATTCCACAATGTGGGCATTTAATATGTAACATTTATGAAATCCAAGTTTTTGTACCAAGACCTTTTTCATCAATAAGATGACCAGTGCTAAATCTATTCAAACTATATCCTGCATTTAATTCATGTACTCTATCTTGAGCAATTGTATGTGCGAATGTCCATCCTGATGCTGGAGTTGCTTTAAAACCTCCGTAACACCATCCACAATTTAAATATAAACCTTCGATGTGAGTTTTATCAATTATTGGTGAACCATCCATTGACATGTCCATGATCCCACCCCAAGTTCTTAGCATTTTTAATTTACTTAAAAATGGCATCATCGCAATTCCTTCAGTTAAAACATGTTGTAAGGTTGGAAGATTACCTCTTTGAGCATAACTATTGTAACCATCGAGGTCTCCACCCATTACCATTTCTCCTTTATCTGATTGACTAATATAAAAATGACCTGCACCAAAAGTTACAACTTTATCTAAAACTGGTTTCACTGGTTCAGAAACACAAGCTTGTAAAAGATGAGTTTCAATTGGTAAAGTCATATTTAATTTTTCTGCTAAAATATTTGTACTACCTGCAACGCATAGACCAACTTTCTTTGCTTTGATATTTCCTCTCGATGTTCTTATTCCTTTTATTTTTCCTGCAGAAACATCAAAACCTGTTACTTCACAATTTTGAATTATATCAACACCCATTGAGTCTGCTTGACGAGCGTACCCCCAAGCTACTGCATCATGACGAGCGGTTCCAGCGCTTGGTTGCATCAATCCACCAAAGATTGGAAACCTTACATTATCTGAAAAGTCAGCCATTGGAATTAATTCTTTTACTTCTTCTCTGTTTAAAAGAACTGCATCAATTCCATTTAATCTCATTGAATTTCCTCTTCTTGCATATGCATTCATTTGTGCATCTGAGTGTGCAAGATTAATAATTCCTCTTGGAGAAAACATTACGTTGTAATTTAAGTCCTGACTCATCTTTCTCCATAGATCCATTCCAAACTCACTGAAAAGACCATTTTCATCGTGCATGTAGTTTGATCTGATAATTGTAGTGTTACGACCAACGTTTCCACCGCCAATCCATCCTTTTTCAATGATGGCTACTTTTGTAATTTGATGCTCTTTAGCTAGATAATATGCGGTAGCTAGACCATGGCCACCGCCTCCGATGATAACAACATCGTACTCTTCTTTAGGATTCGGGTCTTTCCAAGCTAAATCCCAATTTTGATGACCTGTTAGTGCATTTTTAACTAAGCTAAAAATAGAATACTTTTGCATGCTAGAATTTTATATTAATGAATTTAAATAGTTCTTATTTTTTTTATATATATATTTTAGAAGTTTCGAAAAATCTCAAATAAGATAATTATTATGGGAAATAATTTATAATAAAGGATAACGAATGAGCGAAGTTAAATCAGATATTCAAATAGCTAGAGAAGCTAAAATGCAACCAATAAATGCTATTTTAGCAAAGATAAATGTACCTGATGAAAGCTCTGCGTTTAGTCCTATGGGCCGACATATTGCAAAAATAAATTTAGAATATTTGGAGCAACTAAAAGATAAGCCAGATGGAAAATTAATTTTAGTAACTGCTATTACTCCTACTCCAGCAGGTGAAGGGAAAACAACTACTTCGGTTGGATTAAATGACGGTTTAAATAAAATTGGAAAAAAATCTATCGTTTGTCTTAGAGAACCAAGCTTAGGTCCTTCTTTTGGTATGAAAGGTGGAGCAGCTGGTGGGGGTTATGCTCAAGTTGTTCCAATGGAACAGATCAATTTACATTTCACAGGTGACTTTCATGCAATTACATCTGCTCATAATTTATTATCAGCATTAATCGATAATCATATTTATTGGGGAAATAAATTGGATATCGATGTTAGAAGAATTGTTTGGAAAAGAGTTATGGATATGAATGATAGATCATTAAGATCTATAAATATAAATTTAGGTGGTGTAGCTAATGGTTTTCCAAGAGAAGATGGCTTTGATATTACTGTTGCATCAGAGATAATGGCAATCTTTTGCTTATCAAATGATTTGGAAGATTTAGAAAAAAGAATTGGAAATATAACTATTGGGTACACTAGAGATAAAAAACCAGTTTATGCAAAAGATTTAAATGCTCAAGGTCCTATGACAGTTCTTTTAAAAGAAGCTATCAGACCTAATGTTACACAAACTTTAGAAAACAATCCTGCAATTATTCATGGTGGTCCATTTGCAAATATTGCTCATGGTTGTAACTCAGTAATTGCAACAAAGACTGGTTTAAAATTAGCAGACTATGTTGTAACTGAAGCAGGATTTGGTGCTGACCTTGGTGCGGAAAAATTCTTAGACATTAAATGCAGAAAATCAAATTTAAAACCAAGCTGTGTAGTAATTGTTGCAACTATAAGAGCTTTAAAAATGCACGGTGGTGTTGCTAAAGATGATTTAAAAAATGAAAATGTTGAAGCTTTAAAAAAAGGGCTGGTAAATTTAGAAAGACATATTCAAAATGTTAAAAAGTTTAGTTTACCTGTGGCTGTAGCAGTTAATCATTTTATAAAAGATACTGATAATGAAGTAAAAGCACTTATAGAATTCTGTGATAATTTAGGTGTTAAAGCTAGTCTATGTACTCATTGGTCAAATGGTGGTGAAGGTACAAAAGAATTAGCAGCTCATGTTTCAGAATTGTGTGAAAAAGATGAAGCTAAATTTCAATTTTTATATGAAAGCAAAACACCATTGTTTAAAAAAATAGAGACTATTGCAAAAGAAATTTATAGAGCAGATGAAGTAATTGCTGATACAAAAATTAGAGATCAGCTTAAAAACTTTGAAGAAGCTGGATATGGTGATTTACCTATTTGTGTTGCTAAAACTCAATACAGTTTTTCAACAGATCCAAATCTTAAAGGAGCACCTACAGGTCATGCTTTACCAGTAAGAGAGGTAAGGCTATCATCAGGAGCAGAGTTTATTGTGGTTATTTGCGGTGCAATCATGACTATGCCTGGTTTACCAAGGGTTCCTGCAGCTGACTCAATTAAACTAAATGAAAAAGGCGAGATTGAGGGATTATTCTAAGTTAAGATAATCTAACCAATTCTCCAATTCTCGCATTCTAGAAATTTTATCTAATTTTTTATTTTCTATTTCTATATTTTTAATGTGATCATCAATATGATTTTGGTCTTTAAAAGCACCACGTTCTATAAGTCTATCTTTTCTAAAAATAATTAAGTTAATCATTTTATTATATGTAATTTCTGGATGATACTGAAGACCCCACACATCACAATTTCCAATTTTAAAATTTAAACCTTGAACGTTATTAATTGGGTTCGAGGCTAGCAGTGTAGAATTTTCTGGTAGTCTAACAACTTCATCAAAATTAAATGCTGGGGTATTAAACTTTTTATTTTTGTTTTTATATAATAGATGATTTAAACCATTTTCATTAATTTCAATATCTCTTGCGATACCTCTGTGTGACCCCTTCTCAGCTTTTTTAACCTCACCTCCAGCAGCAGTTACTGCAACTTGCATCCCCCAACATATCGCTAAAACTTTTTTAATTCTTTTCTGGCATTCTTTCATAAATTCAATTTGTCTTATTATTTCAGGCGTCTTATTATAAATATTTAAACTACTTCCACCCCAAATGAGACCATCATAACTTTCTAGTGGATCAATATTCTCACTTATATTTTCATCTGAGGATGGATTAACTACATCTATTTTTAATTGGTCAGTAAAATGAGAAAGACTATGTTTTAAACTTTCTGTATGAGTTTGAATACCAACCTCTGAGAAACTTTGATTTTCCTCTTTTAAATTACCCTCTACAACCAAAATTTTCTTCATTAAAATAATTCTCCTGAAATACTTTTTTTATACATCTCTTTTAAATCATCTTGTGTTATTTTTTTTGGATTGCTTCCTGTAGATGGATCTTCAAATGCCATTAAAGAAAGTTTTTCTAAATCAATTTCATTACAATCCATAACATCTGAAAGTTTATGAGGAATGTTTAATTCTTTACGTAAATTTAATATCCATTCTAAAAAGCTTTCAAATGTACTATTTAGATTAAGATAATTACAAATAGATATAATTCTGTTTTCAATAACTGATTTATTGAAAGTTAAAACATAAGGCATAAATATCGCGTTACTTAAACCATGATGTACATCAAACTGTGCATTTATTGGATGACTTAGAGAATGTATTGCACCAAGACCCTTTTGAAAAGCAGTAGAGCCCATGCTAGATGCTGCTAACATTTCAGATCTAGCTTCTATGTTAGTACCATTTTTATAAACCTCTATTAAAGAATTTTTAATCAATCTCATACCCTCAAGCGCTATACCATCAGCCATAGGGTGAAACCCTGGTGCGCAAAAAGCCTCAAGATTATGAGCAAGTGCATCCATTCCTGTTGCAGCTGTTATTCTTGGTGGAAGTTCTTTTGTTAAATTTGGATCTAAAATTACTATAGAAGGTAAAATTTTTGGATGAAAAATTATTTTTTTTATTCCTGTTTCTTCATTTATGATTGCTGAAGCCCTTCCTGTCTCTGAGCCTGTTCCTGCAGTAGTTGGAACCGCTATAATTGGAGAAATTTTATTTCCATCAGCTCTTGTCCAATAATCTCCTATATCCTCAAAATCCCATATAGGTCTTTTTTGACCGCACATAAAAGCTATTCCTTTCCCAACATCTAATGCACTACCTCCACCAAAGGCAATAACTCCATCACATTTTTTTTCTATATATAAAGAGACCCCATCCATTACGTTTTTTCCAGTTGGGTTTCCTGAAAATTGTGAAAATACTTGTAAATGATCAAAGTCTTTTTTTAATTTTTCAATTACTTTTGAAGTCATTGGTAGATTTAAAAGATCCTTGTCAGTTACAAAAAATGGACTTTTAATTTTTAAGTTCAAACAAGCGTTTGCAAGATCATCTATTTTACCTGCTCCAAACCAAATAGTGGTAGGATAATTCCAATTCATAATTTTATATAAAAACAATACATTTAATTGTATTTTCAGTTAATATTTGATTATATTTATTTAGCATATTTATAAACTGGAGAAAACACAATGAGCAAAATTGCAATTATTGGAGCGGGACCTTGCGGTCTATCAATGTTAAGAGCATTTGAACACTTAGAAAATAAAGGTGAAAAAATTCCCGAAATAGTTTGTTTTGAAAAACAAGAAGATTGGGGAGGTTTATGGAACTATAATTGGAGAACAGGTAGTGACCAATATGGAGACCCAGTTCATAATAGTATGTATAGATATTTATGGTCAAATGGTCCTAAAGAATGTTTAGAGTTTGCTGATTATTCTTTTGATGAACATTTTGGACAACCAATTCCTTCTTTTCCGCCTAGAGAAGTTTTGCAAGATTATATTCTTGGTAGAGTGAGCAAAGGCAAAATTAAAAATAAAATAAAACTAAACACAAGAGTTACAAATGTAACTTTCAGCAATGAAAAATTTGAAATAACCTATCAAGACAAAGTTAAAGATGAAATTTTACAAGATACATTTAATTATTTAGTTGTTTCTACTGGTCATTTCTCTGTTCCGTTTATTCCTGAATATAAAGGAATGAATTCTTTTCCAGGAAGAATAATGCACTCACATGATTTTAGAGATGCAGAAGAATTTAGAGGAAAAGATGTGATTGTTTTAGGAAGTAGTTATTCGGCTGAAGATGTTGCTCTACAGTGCAACAAATACGGGGCTAAAAGTGTAACTATTGGATATCGAAATGCACCTATGGGATTTAAATGGCCTAAAGGTATGAAAGAAGTTCATTATCTAGATAGATTGGAAGGAAAAAAAGCAATTTTTAAAGATGGCACTGAACAAGATGCGGATGCAATAATCTTGTGTACAGGATACTTGCATCACTTTCCATTTTTAGATGAAAGCATAAAGTTAAAAACACATAACAGATTATATCCACCAAAATTATATAAAGGAGTTGTTTGGCAAGATAATCACAAACTTTTATATCTTGGTATGCAAGATCAATTCCATACTTTTAATATGTTTGATTGCCAGGCTTGGTTTGCAAGAGATGTAATTATGAGAAAAATTAAAATGCCAAGTGCTGATGAAATCAATAAAGATATCAATAAATGGGTTGCTATGGAGGAAAAATTAGAAAACCCAGATCAAATGATTGATTTTCAAACTGAATACACAAAAGAACTTCATGATATGTCTGATTATCCAAAAATAGATTTTGAACTAATCAGAAAACATTTCAAAGAGTGGGAACATCATAAAGTAGAGGATATCTTAACTTACAGAAATAAATCGTTTTCATCACCTGTTACAGGTTCTGTTGCACCTATACACCATACTCCATGGGAAACTGCGATGGATGACTCGATGAAGACTTTTTTAAATAAATAATTAATAGTTAACTTTTAATTTTTTATTTTTTATGATTGCACTTAATAGTGCATGCATAAGCGGTATTCTATTTTTATTAATTTTTTTCAATATATAGGGTGCAATCTCTCGAGCTAGGTCTGCACCCTCAACTGTGTCATTTTTCATAAATTTTTTTTTTGCAATTTTAAAAGTATAGCCTTTTCCTAAGTATTCCCCCATTTTACTGTTTCTTCCTCCAACAGCACTAACATATAAGTCACCTACTCCAGCTAAACCATGAACTGTTTCTTTTTTGCCTTTAAAATATTTTATTAAATATTCCATTTCATCTAACGATTTTCTAAATAAAGCTGAAGCAGTATTTTCACCTTCGCCTGATCCAATAATCATTGAATATATATTTTTAATTGCTGATGAAAATTCAATACCTTTTACATCACTCGAATATTCTGTTTTGTAATATTTAGTTGAGATTATTTTTCCTATATTTTTTGCAATATTAATATTCTTATTTGCTATCACAGTGTAACTTTTGATTTTTTTTGCTAACTCTTTTGCCAAACAAGGTCCTTTTAATACCGAAATAGTTAAATTTTGATTTTCCTTACTTAGTTGTTCAGACATAGTAATAATTTTTTTATTATTTCGATCATATTTAAGACCTTTGGTCAAAACGAGAATAGAAACTTTTCTATTTATATTTTTTAAATGTTTTCTAACCATTTCAATTCCGATAGAACTTACAGCAACAACAACTAAGTCCCATTTTTGATTGAGTAATTCTGGTGAAAATTTTTTGATAGAAACTTTTTTTGACAATTTAAGTTTTAATGTAGGATGAAATTTTTTTTTTGTTATTAATTTATTTAATAAATCTTTATTGTAAGGCTCGGTTAAAGTAACTTTATGATTATTATCAGCAAGGGGAAAGGTAAAAGCAGCACCCATTGCACCTGCTCCAATTATTAAAACTTTTTTTTTCATAAGATTAATTACGCTAAAGTTTTTTTAATTGCTACCTTCCAACCCTTTAAAAGTTTGTTTCTTAATGTTTTTTTAATATTTGGTGAGAAAATGCGATCTTTTTTCCAAATTTTTTTAATTTGATTTAAAGATTTGTATTCACCAACTTGATACCCAGCGAAAAGCGCTGCACCCAATGCAGTTGTCTCTAAAATTCTTGGTCTTATTACCTTTAAATCTATTACATCTGACAAGAACTGACTAAACCAATTATTTGCAACCATACCACCATCTATTTTTACAATTCTGGGTTTCAAACCATCTTTATACATTGAATCAAACAAATCATAACTTTGATAAGCAACAGATTCTACAGTAGCTCTAACAATACTTTTCCAATCACTGTCTCTTGTTAATCCTGTAATTATTCCTCTTGCGTCAGGTCTCCAATAAGGAGCACCTATTCCACTAAAAGCTGGAACAATATAAACCTCTTTAT
This sequence comes from Candidatus Pelagibacter sp., assembly GCF_965262185.1. Taxonomy (GTDB): domain Bacteria; phylum Pseudomonadota; class Alphaproteobacteria; order Pelagibacterales; family Pelagibacteraceae; genus Pelagibacter. The sequence goes on along the minus strand of NZ_OZ253498.1, from coordinate 1,275,448 downwards.
TGCTTTTTTGTGACTTAGCTATTTTTTCAGTTTCGTAAGCATTATTTATTAATTTAATTTTATCCCTTAACCATTGTACTCCTGCTCCTGCTATAAAAATTGAACCTTCTAACGCGTAAGTATTTTTGTTATTTAATCGATAACAAATAGTAGTCAGCAATTTGTTTTTTGAATTAATTTTCTTTGAACCAGTATTCATAATAACAAATGCTCCAGTACCATATGTACTTTTTATAGATCCTTTTTCAAAACAAGTTTGGCCTACTGCAGCAGCTTGTTGATCACCTAGAACTGCAGAAATTGGTAACTCAACTCCTGTGATTTTTTTATCTGTTTTTCCAAAATTATCTGCTGAGTTCTTAACTTCTGGTAAAATTTTTTGTGGAATATTAAATTTTTTCAAAATTTCTTTGTCCCATTTATTGTTGTTGATATTGTACAACATTGTTCTGCTAGCATTGGATGCTTCTGTTAAATGCTGCTTACCTTTTGTTAGTTTCCAAATTAAAAATGTATCTACAGTCCCAAACAATAAATCATTTGAACTTAGTAATTTTTTTGAAATTTTCACATTATCTAAAATCCATTTAATTTTAGTTGCTGAAAAATATGGATCTATAAATAATCCAGTTTTATTTCTAAATAGTTTTTCATAATTTTTTTTCTTAAGTGCTTTGCAGTAGTCTTGGGTTCTTCTATCTTGCCATACAATTGCATTATAAATTGGCTTTCCAGTTTTTTTATTCCATAAAATTGTAGTTTCCCTTTGATTTGTAATTCCGATTGCAAGTATGTGACCTTTTAATTTTCTTGCTTTATTTATTACTTGTTTTAAAGCTTTAAGTGTTGTGGACCAAATCTCATTTGGATTATGTTCAACCCAACCATTTTTAGGAAAATACTGTTTAAATTCATATTGTGAAACAAATACAATAATGCCTTTTGTATCAAACAAAATTACTCTTGATGATGTTGTTCCTTGATCGATAGAAATAATAAATTTTTTCAATAGACTAAGCTATACCTAAATATTTTTTTCTTTTCTCAACCCAAGTTCTGATTAAATTATCAAAAATCAATCCTATGAAAGCAACACAGATACCTAGAGTTAAACCTATTCCAGCTCCATTTTTATCTGATAAAGCTTTTAAAATATATTGTCCAAGATCTTCTGTTCCAATAAAAGCTCCTATAATCACCATAAATAAGGCAAATACGATTGTTTGATTTATCCCAAGCATCATATGTGGGAAAGCCAAAGGAAATTCAATCTTAGTTAATCTTTGAAATTTATTTACACCAGACATTGTTGCAGCTTCATGTAAACCAGCAGGCACACTTCTTAACCCCTCAATGGTATATCTAGTTGCTGGAATTGTTGCGTAAACAATTACTGCGATTAATACTGATGTATCTGTAATTCCAAATAACATCATTACTGGAATTAAGTATACGAAAGATGGAAACGTTTGAAAAATATCACAAACACCCAACATAAAGGCAGCTGATTTTTTATTTTGGAAACATAAAGTTCCAACTGTAAAACCTATTAAACAAGAAACAACAACACCAAAAGTTGCCATGTATAATGTAACCAATGCTCTATCCCACCATGGGCTTAATGCTATAAATAAAGTTAAAGAAGCAACTACTAATGCTGATCTAATTCCTCCAATTAAATATCCAGCTCCTACAGCTAATACCAAAGTAGCAACTGCTGGCATTCTTAAATATAAAGCTCTCATTGGTTGAAGCACATCTACAATTAACCAGGTATTGAATGCTTTGATATAAACAAAGAAAGTATCAAAAATCCAATCTACACCTTTGTTCCAAAAATCAGCTGTTGAAATTCCCTTATTGTGTGGAACTTCAAATAAATAATTAAATGTATCTTTAAAAATGAATGTTCCAATATAAGCAAGAATAATTCCAACAATTATTGAGCCCCCAAAAAAAATAATATTTTTATTTCTTTGGAAAAAAGTAAGATTACCAAAATAATCTTGTTGTTGGTTTGCCCAAGCCAATGACATCTTATCCAATAGAATTGCAATCAAACTAATACATAAACCTGCTTCAAGAGCTAGCCCAATATTAAGCTGGTTTAGAGCAAGCAATAAATTAAACCCTAGACCTTTTGCACCGATAAAAGCAGAGATTACTGCCATTGAAAAACAAACCATAATTACTTGGTTAACTCCAATTAAAATATCTCTTCTCGCTGTTGGAATAAGTACTTTTGACATTAACTGCCAGTTTGTGCATCCGCTCATTCTTCCTGCTTCGATCACCTCTGGAGGAACTGCTCTTAGCCCAAGAATAGTTAATAAAATCATTGGAGGGACTGCTACTACCATTGTAATTATTACGGCTGCATGATCACCAACACCAAATAAAACAAGCGCAGGAACTAATACTGCATATTGAGGCATCGTTTGCATCACTAAAAGAATTGGATATAAAGCTTTTTCTACTCTTTTACTTTTGTAAGCTGCAATACCTAAACCTAATCCAAAAATAAATGAAAGCGGAGCTGCAACTAAAATAAAAGAAAGCGTTTGCATTGATGGCTTCCATTGACCAAATACTGAAATATAGATCAAAGTTAAACCTGCAAATAATGCTAAACCAAAACCACTTAATCTATATGCAAGTATTGTTGCTCCTGCTGCAACGATAGTCCATGGTGTGCCAGGTAATTCTAACCAAGGATAGGCATCAATAAAATCCCAACTAGTAAATGCAACTATAGTTTCTAACCCTCCGAGTAAAATTTCTCTAATCAATTCAATCAAAAACGTCATAAAAGAGGTTAAATTTCTACTTATCTCTAATAACAGTGGTCTAGTTTTAAACTCTTGAGTATCTTCATTCCAAAACTCCATTGGCATCCACTCATTCATTAAGAAAAATAATGAATCGTTTATCCAGATAGGCAACCAGCCAAGTAAAGGAGGCAGTCTCCAAAATACATCGAAAGCATAATATCGGACTTCTTTACCCAGGAAAAAATAAACACTTTGATTTGGATCTTTTACAAATTCTGCCTGGCCCCTTATAAATTTATAAGTTTCAGGAACATCGATTGCAAAACATAGAGCAAAAAATACAATTAACAAAAATAACCATTGAAACAACTTTGGGTATTTTTTTAAATATTGCATGGTTTAACTACTATTTTTTCTTCCTCCGAAAACTGTATCAATAATTGTTGAAGGTTTTATTGAACCAATAATATTATTATTAGAATCTACTACTCCTACAATTTTTTCTTGGGTAAGAATTTTTTCTGCAACATTTTCTATAATGTCATCTTTTGAAACTTTTATATCTCCTAAATTATCTTTATTTGAATTATCCATTATATCTTCGATGACTAAAACTTTTTCTCTTGGAACCTCTTCAGTAAATTTTCTTACATATTCAGTAGCTGGATTTAAAACAATGTTAGCGGGTGTATCTAATTGCTCTATAATACCATCTTTCATAATAGCAATTCGGTCTGCTAATTTTAAAGCCTCATCAAAATCGTGAGTAATAAACATAATTGTTTTTTTTAATTTTTCTTGAAGCCTTAAAAACTCATCTTGCATTTCTTTTCTTATTAATGGGTCTAATGCTGAAAATGGTTCATCTAAGAACCAAATATCAGGTTCAACTGCTAAAGATCGAGCAATTCCAACTCTTTGTTGTTGACCTCCTGAAAGTTCTCTTGGAAAATAATTTTCTCTTCCATCTAGTCCGACTAGTTTAACCATTTCCATTGCTCTACTAATACTATCTTCGGTCTTGATACCTTTTATCTGAAGCGGGAAAGCAATATTTTCTACAACTGTTTTATGGGGCAATAAGGCAAAGCTTTGAAAAACCATTCCCATTTTATTTCTTCTAAGCTCAATTAATTCTTTATTGTTTAATTGTAGAAGGTCTTGGCCTTCTACAAAAATTTTTCCTCCAGTTGCATCTGTTAATCTTGAAATGCATCTTAGCAATGTTGATTTACCTGAACCAGATAAACCCATCACCACCAGCATTTCTCCTTTTGCAACTTCAAACGAAGCGTTGTTCACTCCAACTATACAGCCCTTTTCTTGAAATGTTTTTGCATCAACATTACCGTTAGACTCTTCAAGCATTTTTTTGGCATTCTCGCCAAAAATTTTATAAACTGACTCACACTTAATAACGGTCTCAGACATAAATCTTTACAAAGTTATATGATATCCAATAAAATTTAAATGTTAATTATTTTAACCTTTCATCATTAAAAATTCTTAATATAGTAAACTCTTGTATCTATACCTGTGCTTAAAAAACTCAAAGCTTCACCACTAACTGTTATACTTTCATCTACGCCAATATTATTTCCACTTACTGTAAAACCTGCATAACATTTACCTTTTTCTTGGTCCCATTTAACAAAAGTTTCATCAATTTTATTTCCGTTAATCGTATAAAGCTCATGTGCTCTATGATTTAAAAAATTTGCACCCATAATTGCTCTTTGTGGAATTAATTTTGTAGCTTTGCATACTTGTTCATAGACCTCATCAGTTAATCTATAATGGTCAGTTCCATCAAAAAATACAAGTATTCCTGAAGGTAATTTAGATATTAATTCACTAAGTTTTTTCTCTTCAGCAATTCTTTGTTCTTCCAATTTCATTTTTTTGACAAGTTCATCTCCTTGTCCAAATATTCCATTTAAAATGGCAAAAAAAGCTATCACAATTGCTGTAACTACTATTAAACCAACGAATTGTTTTGTAGGATTTGAATTGTCTCCAGTTTTATTTAAACTATTCTCTGACATTACTCTTGCAACTTTCCATTTATCCAAGTGCCTGATTTTTGTTTACCGTCTGCCCAAGTAAATGTTCCTTGTCCATTCATAAAACCTTTGGACCATTCACCATCGTAAGTAGATCCATCTGGAAATATTAAAATTCCTTTTCCACTCCATTCACTATTTTTAAATTCACCTTTATAAATATATCCGTTAGGCCATGTCTCAACACCTTGACCTTGTTTTTTAGTTGAAACCCATTCACCTTCATAAGTCGTCTTATCAGTGTAAACCCATTTACCATATCCATTTTCACAATTTCCTTCTTTACATCCAGTGCTTCGAGCAAATGCAGAAGAGCTGATTAAAAAACTTAAAAATATAAAAAGCAGAAAATTTTTCATTTTATCATTTTACACAAATTCACATAAAAAAAAATCCCCCCCAACAAGTTGGGGGAGATTTTAATTTTTTAACCTCTATCCTTATTTAGTAAAAGGTTTCCAAACTGACTCGTTGTCAGCTAACCATTTTTTAGCTGCATCTTCGTGAGTCATTTTATCAACATCGACTAAAGCTGCCATTGCACCAATTTGACTTGTAGAGAATGACATCTTTTTAAATGCTGCTGCTGCATCTGGGTGAGTTTTTGGAAAATCCTCATGAACTGCTTTTTTCAAGTATCCATCAGGAGAACCGCATTTACCATCACCACCGTCTTCTGGTCTGCAACCTGCTGTGTATGGAGGGAAGTCAATAAATGTAAAACCAGCACCATCTGTGAAGTTTGGTGTCCAGTTAAAGATTATAGTTCCTCTTCCTTCTTTTTCAGCCGCTGCCAATTCTGCCCAAAGTGCATCTGCACTTCCAGCAAATTTAACCCACCAAAGATCACCTAAACCTAATGCATCAATTCTTTGCGGAATTAAATCACCATGCCAACTTTGAGGTCCTTCCAACATTCTTCCTTTTCCATCTGGAGAGTCAGGTGTTGTAAAGTTTTTAGCACAGTCTGGATTTTTTAGAGCTGTCCAATCTGGTAGACCTGGGCATAAACCTTTATCAACAACCCAATTTGGGTAACCCATATCTTCAAGAGTTCTTGCCTCATGATCACCCCAGTCAAGCAAACCACCTTTATCTAAAGCAGTAGTAAATGACTTACCAAATGCAGACTCCCATACTTCGTGAGAAATAGTTACGTCCCCAATTCTGATTGACTCATAAACTGCTTGTGAGTCAGCGTTAACATATTTTACATTGTTACCCATGCTTTCAAAAATTCCACCAATAACGTAAGCCATTACAATTTGAGATGACCAGTTATGAGTTGGGATTACGATGGGCTTTTTGCTATCAGCGTTAGAAATTCCTGAGAAACTTACTACAGAAATAACTAGAGCAGATAATAATGACATTATTTTTTTCATTTTTTCCCCTATATTAATATTAATATTAACACTCTATGATAAAACGAATAGCTAGGTAAAGAATTTTTAGTTCTAAAAAATATATATATATTTAATCAATAAAAATGGTGATAAAAAATATATCAATATTAAAAAATTTTTAAAAATGTTGGGCACAAGTAAAGACATTAAAAACCCTGGACTAAATATTTTACCACCTGGAGTTGAACGACATATTGTAAATGGTGGTGCCCTTACTGCCTTCCAAATTTTTCCAGATGACGAGATAGAAATTATTAACGATGAAGGAAATCAAATTTGTGAAATAATTTGTTTTAATAAAGATGGAAAGTCAGAATTAGGAATTTTAAATTTAAAAGAAAATAGTCAAAAAAATTTCATAAGAAATATTTTAAATGGAAAAGATGAAACAATCTTAGCAACAAATTATCAATTAAAAAAAAGAAACTTAAATATTAAAGAATCAAAATCATCCATAATTTTTGATCTTGATACAAAAGCTGAAGAAAAGATTAAACTTAAATCAAAAGATAAATGTTATGCAATTTTTGCTGCACCTGGTGAAGATATGGATGTTACAAAACAAAATCCACCAACTGATCTAACTATATTTATTAAAAGAGCAAAGGTTATAAATGATAAAGAGTTAAGTGTTATACCCGATCCAGTTTTTGAACCACTTTATGAAGAAAACATAGATAAAGAAACTTCAACATCTTACCAAGTTAAAGAAGGAGATTACATTCAAGTTATAAGTCCAACTGGAAGGCAATGTTCTGATTTTGTAGCCTTTGATACAAAAAAATTGGAAAAAGGAATTGAAAAAGGATTAGATTGGCAAACAACCAGAACTTTTATGGGAAATACTTTTCCAGGACCTGGTTTGTTTTCGAAATTTTACGATACCGATCATGAGCCTTTGGTAGAAGTAATAAGAGATACAGTTGGTAAGCATGACACTTTTAATCTTGCATGTACTTCAAAATATTATGAAGATGCAGGTTACTTTGGTCATCCTAATTGCTCAGATAATTTAACTGAGAGTATGTCTAAATATGGAGTTCAAAAACAGAAGGGATGGCATGCAATTAATTTATTTTTTAATACATCGGCAGCTGGTTTGAATTCAGTAATATCTGATGAATCTTATTCTAGACCTGGTGACTATGTAATGTTTAGAGCATTAAAAGATTTAACAATTGGTACTACAGCTTGTCCTAGCGATATTGATGCTTGTAATTCATGGAATCCTACTGAAATTTTTGTTAGAACTTACGACAAAAATAAAGAATTTAGAAAGTCATTTGCTTTTCGGATGAAAACAGATTCAGAAAAAAAACTCACTAGAAATTCAGGTTTCCACAAACGTACATCTCAACTCACAAGAAATTTTGTTGATGCAAGAGGTTTTTGGCTTCCAAATGATTATACAAAACACGGAATAGTAAATGAATACAATGCCTGCAGAAATGATGCTGTTTTAATTGACTTATCTTCTCTTAGAAAATTTGAAATAATAGGTCCAGACGCTGAGGAATTATTAAACTACACACTTACTAGAAATATTAAGAAATTATCAGTTGGTCAAGTTGTCTATTCTGCAATGTGTTATGAAAATGGAATGATGTTTGATGATGGAACATTATTAAGATTAAGTGAAACAGGATTTAGATGGATATGTGGTGATGAGTATGCTGGCGAATGGTTAAAAGAAATAGTAAAGAAAAAAAATTTTAATGCAAATGTAAAAAATTCAACTGACCAAATTAGTAATGTTTCTATACAAGGTCCAAAAAGTAGAGAAATTTTAAAAAAAATTATTTTTACACCACCTACTCAACCATCTATTGATGAGCTTGGTTGGTTTAGATTTACAATTTGTAGAATTGAGGAATTACAAGGTATTCCTCTAATCGTTTCTAGAACAGGTTATACAGGTGAGCTTGGTTATGAAGTATGGTGTCATCCAAATCATGCTCCTGAGGTTTGGGATAAGTTAATGGAAGCGGGAAAAGATCATGGATTAATTCCTGCAGGTTTTGCAGCTTTAGATAAACTTAGAATTGAAGCTGGATTAATTTTATTTGGAAATGAGTTTGATGGACAACAAGATCCCTTTGAAGCAGGAATTGGATTTGCAGTTCCTTTAAAAACAAAAGAGGAGGACTTCATTGGTAAGGAAGAATTAATTAAAAGAAAAAACAATCCACAAAAAAAATTAGTTGGCTTAGAATTAATTGGAAAAGAAATTGCAGGTCATGGAGATTGTGTTCATGTTGGAAGAGCTCAGATAGGTGTTGTTACAAGTGGATGTCTGTCATCAACTCTAAATAAAAATGTAGCTCTTTGTAGAATTGATGCTCAATACTCAGAAATTGGAACAGAAGTTGAAGTTGGAAAAATAGATGGTCACCAAAAAAGAATTAGTGCTAAAGTCGTTGGCTTTCCATTCTATGATCCAACTAAATCAAGAGTAAGATCTTAAAAAATGCCAAAGGAAAAAAAGACCCTTTTAGATTTCTGGGAAGAACAAATGAAACAATCCCATACCTCTAGTAATTATTTTTTCAGAAAGTCACCTTCTCATTATCACATGATGTTATTAGTTATGTCAGCTTTTAAAGAAGGTACAAAATTATCTGTTGAGGAATTAAAAACAAAATTATTTAAAACATCTAGGCCAAAATCAGCATTAATAATTACAGAGGCTGTCGAAAAAGGATTCTTTAAACTAGAGAAAACTTCAACTGACCAGCGAATTAAAAATATAGTACCGAGCGAGTCGTTTATTGAAGAGTTTAATGACTATTTAGATACGCTCAAAAACATCAGTTATTAAATAAATTTTGATAACTGCAAATAATATCTAATTTTTATATATAAAATTTACTTCTATAAATAATTATATTAATTGCTCACGTCTAAAAATAATGTTTTGAAATGACGACATTACCTTCAAAAGCAAAAGTAGTAATAATCGGTGGTGGTATACACGGCTTAAGTACTGCATGGAAACTTTCAGAAACTTACAAAAACCCTGGCGACATAGTTGTATTAGAAAAAAAAGATACGGCTGCTGGTGCAAGTGGAATTGCATGTGGAGTTGTAAGAAATAATTATTTTCAGCCAGCAATGAGAGAATTGATGGCTCATTCAGTATCAGTTTGGGAAAGTGATCCTAAAGCATTTAAATATAATCCAGTTGGATATTTGCAAATATCTCCAGAAGTAATGCATAAAGATGTTGCAAGTATTTATGAACAACAAAAAGCAATTGGATACGAGTCAGTTTTTATTGAAGGTGAAAAAGATTGCACAAGTTACATGAAGGGAATTTTTGATGATTGGCAAGCTCAAGGTATCACTTCTGTACTTCATGAAAAAAAAGGTGGATACGCATTTAATAAAGATTCAATTAAAGCCTTAGAAAGCAAATCTACATCTAATGGTGTTCAAGTTATGAAAGGTGTAAGAGTAACTGGTTTTAAAAAAGGAAGTAACAGTCAAGCAGTAACTGGTGTTGAAACCAACCAAGGAACTATTGAGTGCGAACAAGTTGTAGTTGGTGCAGGACCATGGGCAAGAGATTTTTGGAATATGTTAGAGTTACCAAAGACAGCTCACATAAAAGGTAAAGATGGTAAGATGCATGAAACTGATATGTGGACTTACTGGATGCTTCAAGAAGGAGTTATCGGTGTTGAACCAGATTTCTTAAAAACAAATGATGGCAAACAACCGCCTGTAGTTCACGTTGACTCAACAGCACCTTTATACTCTGACAAAACAAAAAAATTATTAACAGATAAAATTTGGGGAATTTATTATAAACCTGATATTGAAGGTTTGGGTGTACAAGGTGGAACCTCTCCTTACATTGTGAAAAAACATTTTGATGAAGTAAACGTTGATCCTTATGGAATTGAATCTCCAGAGTATCAAACAACGGATGCATTTAGTGAAATGTGGTGTTCAGCACTTGCACATTGCCAAAAAAGATTTGAAGGAAAATCAGATTTATACAGAAAAGGACCATCAGGTGGTTTAGGATGCATGACACCAGACTCTTTTCCTATCTTCGATAGATTTTTTGAAAACGTTTATATGATTGCTGATGCTAATCATGGATATAAAATGATTGGTGTTGGTGAACTTGTTGCAAAAGAAATTCTTGGTACTGAAAGTGATTTATTGAAGCCGTTTAGATTCAACCGTTACGAGAAGGGTGAACTTCATCCTACTTCTAACAGTCCGTTCCCTTGGAGTTAATCTCTAAGCCTAGACACAAATAAAATTTTCAGCTACGCTTGAATATTTAATAATTCATTGAGGGGTGAAAATGACGGATCTAGAAAAACATGTTAACCAGCCAGGTAGAGCTAAACTAGTAAAAAAAGTTCGAGAAAAAATTAACGAACTTGGAATAACTTATATTTATTATCAATTTATTTCTGTAACAGGTAGAGTTGTAGGTAAAGGTATACCTGCAGATCACTGGGAAAGAACAGCAGAAAAAGGATTTCAATTAGTTTATGGAGCAACAGCAAACTTATTTTTAGATCGTCACAATAACTACATTGGTTATGGTCCAGAAGCTATGGAGCTTGTTGGAATACCTGACCCAGATACTTTTGTTCAATTACCTTGGGACAAAAGAGTTGGAAGAGTTTTTGTAACATGTTTTAGAAATAGAGAAGAAAGAAAAAATCCAGGTGGCCACTTAACTTCAGACTGTAGAGGAAATCTAAGAATTTTTATGAATGAATTTAAGAAAAAACATGGTCTAGAATTAAGAGTTGGTACTGAGCCTGAAATGATGTGGTTAACAAAAAATGAGGATGGAACCCCAACTGGTAAAGGTTTTTCAAAACCATTCTGTTATCACATTGATCAATTTGAGTCTTTAAGACCTGTGTTTATGAAGGTAATTGAATACGCAAAAGCAATGGGACTTGATATGATTCAAGGGGACCACGAAGATGCACCAGGTCAATTAGAATTAAACTGGACTTATGATAACGTCTTAAGAAACGCAGATAGATTATCAACATATAGGCAAATTTGTGCTCAAGTTGCAAGAGAACATAATTTGATAGCTTGCTTTATGACTAAACCTTTCATGGGAGTTTCTGCAAGTGGATGTCATACAAATATGTCTTTATGGAAAGGTGGAAAGGTTAAAGTAAACAAACTTGGAAACAAAAAACTTCCAGGTGTTGAAGAAGTATTTAGTTACGTTGAAGGTGGAACAAATACTTTTATGCCTGACACTAAAGATATGCAGTTACCAGGTAAAATTGGTTTACAATCAATTGCAGGTATCATGGAACACTTGCCAGCACTAACAGCATTAGGATCTTCTACAGTTAACTCTTATAGAAGATTATGGGATCAAGGTTTTTGGGCACCAGTGTATGCTGACTGGGGATACCAAAATAGAACATGTGGATTAAGAGTTTCTGCACCAGGTAGATTTGAATACCGATCAGTAGACTCTATGCATAATCCATACTTATTAGGTGCAGCGTTACTAAAAGCATGCGATCATGGAATTAGTAAAAAATTAAAACCAGCTGCCCCTGAGTCTAGAAATATTTACGAAGCCCAAAAAGCTGGTAAAGATGTTAAAAAACTTCCATTAAGTCTTGGTGAAGCTTTGGCTAGACTTGCAGAGGATGAAGTTATCAAATCTGCAATGCCGGATGAAATGTATAAAGTTTTCCACTGGTACAAAAATGATGAGTGGGAAAGATTCTTGGGTGCTACTACTCAATGGGATCTGGATACTTATCTTGATTGCTTACCGTAGGTCGTTAATTAATATATATAGAAAGGGTATAAAGAATATGTGTGGGATAGCAGGATTAATTCATAGAGGAAAATCCTCAAATGTTGGAAGCGAATTACAAGGAATGCTTCAAGCTTTAAAACATAGAGGAGAAGACTCTACTGGATATGCTTTATATGGAGATACAGATGGCAAAAATTTCATCATGCGTTTTAAGGTTGGTGAAAACGTTGGTGAAGGAAGTTCATCAGTTATGGAAGATGTTTCTGTATATGATGAAAGAAAAAAAGTTGTAGATCAAACTTTAGCTGAAATGGGAGCTAAAGTTGTTAAGGAAGAAAGAACACTTCCCTACTCTTTAAGATATGAAATTGATTACAACGCAAAAGATTTGTTAGATTTTTCTCAAAGAATAGAAAGTATTCCAGGTGTAGAGATTTTATCTATGGGTAAATCATTAGAAGTTATTAAAGATTTGGGTAACGCAAAAATGGTTTGTGATAGATATAGTCTAGATAAAGTTGTTGGAACTCATGCGATAGGTCATGCTAGAATGGCAACTGAGTCTGGTGTTGATATCAAATCTGCCCACCCTTTCTGGGGCTATCCTTTCAGTGACGTTTCTGTAGTTCACAATGGTCAGTTAACTAACTATTGGAATAATAGAAGAGTTTTGGAAAACAAAGGAATGAGATTTATGTCTGAGTGTGACTCAGAATTAATCGCAGTTTATCTTGCAGAAAAAATGAGAGATGGTGCATCTTTAGAAGAAGGTATGAAAGAGAGTTTAACTGGTTTAGACGGCGTATTTACTTATTTTGTAGCTACAAAAGATTCTCTAGGAATGGCTAAAGATACTATGGCTGCAAAACCTTTGGTTTTATATGAGTCAGATGATTTAGTTGCAATGGGATCAGAAGAAATAGCTATTAGATCTGTGTTACCACAAGAAATAGACACATATGATCCATTTGATGGGGAGGTAAAAGTATGGCAAATCTAAAAACTGTATCTAAAAAATCTAAAGCCCAATCCATGGGTATGCATACTGAGGTTTTAACAGGAAGAACTCAACAAAAATTTTTTAATCCTGATGAAGCTGAAAACTTTTATTATTTTGGAACATACGATGTAGATTTTAATAAAAGAACAGAGCTTGATGTAAAAGACATGACAGCTCCAGAAGCTAACAAGGAAATTGATAATTTAATGAGCCAAGGTTACGGAACAATTGTAATCAAAAACCCCCAAGGAAAACATAGCTTAGGTGTTGGTATTTTAAATAAACTTAATTTAATTTTTGAAGGAAGTTTAGGATACTTTGGAATGGGTTCTTGCGATGGTCCAATAGTAAGAATTAACGGAAGAGTTGGTTGGTCTTGTGCAGAAAACTTGATGGCTGGTAAAGTTGTAATTGAGAAAAACGCTGGATCTTGTTTTGGTGCAGCTATCAGAGGTGGAGATTTAATCTGCAAAGGTAGTGTTGGTGCTAGAACTGGTATAGATATGAAAGGTGGAACTATCATTATTGGTGGGGATGCCGGTGCATTTACTGGTTTCATGATGCAGAGGGGAAGAATAATAATTCTTGGTAATGTTGGAATTAATTTAGGAGACTCTATGTACGATGGAACTATTTTTGTTGGCGGTGAAATTGGATCTTACGGAAGTGATGCCGTAGACGCTGAGCTAACAGATAGTGACCAAGATTGGTTAAAAAGAAAATTAAAAGTTGCAGAAATTGGTGAAAATTTTGACGTAAGTAAAATGAAAAAAATTGTAGCTGGTAAAAAACTTTGGAATTACGATAATTTAGAACCTACAGAGAAGAAGGGAGCAATTTAATGCCTAAGAAAAAAAGTAAAAAGAATGGTAAAGGCGTTGGTGGAAAAGCTGATGTCCATGTACATGAAGAAGGAAAAAGAAATAAAAGTCTACTAGGACATAATGCTATTTTTACTCCTGAAGTTATTGACGACATTCACATTAAATCTCAATTAGGAAGATACAGAATGCGTGGAATGGCATTAATGAAAAAAATTCCGACATTTGATGATTTGGTATTTTTACCTGGAACACTTACAAGATTTGTAATCGAAGGTTACAGAGAAAAATGTGAAACTAAAACTGTCATTGGTCCAAGATGTGAAAACCCAATTGAATTAGACATACCTGTTTACATTACAGGAATGAGTTTTGGTGCACTTTCATATGAGGCAAAAACTGCTTTAGCAAGAGGAGCTACTATGGCGGGAAGCGCTACTTGTTCAGGTGAAGGAGGAATGATACCAGATGAAAGAAGATATTCAGAGAAATGGTATTACCAATGTATTCAATCAAGATACGGTTTTAATCCTCATCACGCTCAATTAGCTGATGGAATTGAAGTATTTATTGGACAAGGGCAAAAAGTTGGTATGGGTGGACACTTAATGGGTCAAAAAGTAACCGACCAAGTTGCAGAAATGAGATCACTACCATCAGGTATTGACCAAAGATCACCTGCAAGACACCCTGACTGGTTAGGTCCAGATGATTTAGCTCTAAAAGTTGAGGAGTTAAGACAATTAACGAAAAATAAAGTTCCAATTCAGTTAAAACTTGGCGCATCTAAAGTTTATGATGATGTGCGTATGGCTGCAAAATGTGATCCAGACTCTATTTATTTAGATGGTATGGAGGGATCTACTGGAGCAGGACCTCACATTGCTGCTGCAAACACTGGAATTCCAGGAATTGCTGCTATTAGAGAGGCAAGAAGAGCAATTGATGATGTAGGTAAAACTGGAAAAGTAACATTAATTTATGCAGGTGGAATAAGAGATGGTGCTGATATGGCTAAAGCTTTAGCACTTGGTGCTGATGCAATTGCAATTGGTACTGGTTCAATGATTGCACTTAATTGTAATAAAGATATTCCAGAAGCTGATTTCGAAAAAGAAATGGGTGTAAAAGCTGGAGAGTGTTATCACTGCCATACTGGAAGATGTCCAGTTGGTGTTGCTACACAAGACCCTAAATTAAGAGCAAGATTAAATCCTGATGATGCTGCCTTGAGAGTTTACAATTATTTACACTCAATGACTTTAGAAGCTCAATTGTTAGCAAGAGCATGTGGTAAAACAAACATACACTCTTTAGAGCCTGAAGATTTAGCTGCATTAACAACAGAAGCTTCTGCATTAGCAAAAGTTCCACTTGCAGGTACAAACTACACTGTCGGTGTTGATAACTATCATAAAATATAAGAGGTAACGATGGCTAAAAAGAAAACTAAAAAAACTAAATCAAAAGCTAAGGTTTCAAAAGTCAAGTTTGGAGTAAAAAAACAAACTGCTAGAGAAAAAATGATAGGCCAGTCGATTGGTTATAGATATGACGTTAACCTGTTGCCTGATTATAAGAAAATAACTCCATTCTTAAAAAAATATATTGAGGCAATGGGATGGGATGATTTAAATTGGTTAGAAGATGTGCACATGGGTTATGAAGAAGGAAGACCTGCTGTGTTTTGCAGAAATGCAAATGGATGGGTAACAATTCCAAAATCAATAAAACTTCCTAACAATCAACAAGACAGAGACATGATTGCAAGAGAACTTTTAGTTAAGTTTCAAATGTCTCCAAAACATCCTCTTGTTGATTTGAAAAAAGCATACCTAAAATTTTAAATAACAATCAATAGTTGATTTTAAATCTAAAAACCTAGTAATCTCACTGGGTTTTTAGATCTCTTTATATTTGTAACAAACTCAATAATTTTATAAAGTTTAGCAAAACTAATATGGAGAGAGATAATGACTGATCAGTTAGGTGCTCTCACTACCATATTTACAGAGTTCTACTACTGGGTAACAGTGGTGTTGATGTTTTTAATACACGTCGGATTCTGTATGTATGAAGTTGGAGCTTCTCGATACAAACACCATCAACATACTCTTATGAAAAATACAATGCTGATACCTTTGGTAACAGTGACTTGGTTTTTATTTGGTTGGTGGATTTACTGGGCTTTTCCAACAGGACCTGGATTAGCACCTTCAATAATGAATGAAAGTACTGCTCTAATCACAGACGAGTCTGCGTTTAGTGCTACTTGGTATACAGCTACAAGTGAACTTATGGCAATCAATCTAGGAGATCACATTTCTGGTGTCTTCTGGGCTGCATTTCTTCTGTTTTCTTGGACAGCTGCTTCTATCGTTTCAGGAGCTATCATTGAAAGAATTACAACTTTTGCATTTGGTGTTCTAGCTATTGCAATCGGATCTGTATTTTGGACAATTGATGCTGCTTGGGGATGGCACTTTGATGGATGGATGTTAAAACTTTTAGGATATCATGATGCGTATGCATCAGGAGTAATTCACGCAATTGCAGGTGGTTTTGCTTTAGGTGTTCTTATGGTTTTGGGTCCAAGAATTGGAAAATTCTCATCAAGTGGTGAACCAAGAAACATAGGGCCTAGAAATCCTTGGTTAGTTACAGTTGGATTATTTTTAATTTATACTGGTTTCTGGGGATTTTATGCTGCATGTAACATTCCAATTTTCGACTTAGGTCCAGAATATGGAATGGAGGGTATATCTTATTGGACAGCTACAAACATATATGTAACTCCTACGACACTTAGTGGTATCACCTTTAACTTCTTGATGTCACTATCAGGAGGATTATTGGCTGGATATTGGATTGCTAAAGGTGATCCTTTCTGGACATACTCTAGTGGACTAGCAGGTGTTATCTGTGCTTCAGCTGGAAATGACTTGTATCATCCAATTCAATCAATGATCATTGGTATGATCGGTGTTGTGATTGCATACAAACTACATTACTGGGTTGAACGAAAGTTCAAAATCGATGATGCAGTTGGTGCAGTAGCAGTTCATGGTTATGCAGGATTTGTTGGTCTAGTAATATGTGGTTTTGTTTTATGGGGTTACCCATCATCTGGTTACAGTGTGGGTGCTATGTGGGACGGAACTACTTATGCAACAATCAATCCTCTTGGACAGTTCATCGGAGCAATAATTATGTTTGTTGTTCTTGGACTAATACCAGGCTACGTCATAGCTAAAGTGCTTCACGGTATGGGTAAATTAAGAATCCCACGTGAAGTAGAAATAGCTGGACTAGATTATGAAATGATGGAGGCTGCTAAAGACGATGAAAAAGCAGTTTCATCTGCAACCAGGTAAAGGAGAAATATATGGCTACAGTAACAAACTGGATAGATCACCTTAACAAACCAGCTGAGGAAGTGGTTGGTGCTGTTTACCCTGGTGCTGGATCTAGTGAAGGTATACTGGTAATAATTGCTATAATCTTATGGATTGGTTGGCATATCTTAACTGCAAAATCTGAAAGTGAAGAGCTTTCAAGATTAGCGAAGAAGAGACATGGTGCCAATGACCATAAAAGCAATATTACCGATTGGTAATTAAACTAAAAATTTGGGCGCTATTTTAATTAATAGCGCCCTTTTTAATTTAAATTTGTTATGACAGATGAAAATGAAGAATTAAGACCCTCAAAAATGAGAGGAGTTGTATTTCCTAAAGCTAAATACGGCGTAATTTTAGCAATAATAATTATTATAGTTGTCAATCTAATTTATTATAAAGAAACTATCTTATCTTTTTTTAAATAATTATGTTAAGCTAAGTAATGGCTAAAGACTTATTTAAAATTGCAAAACAAAAAAAAATTAAATATTTCTTAATTAGCTTTGTCGATCTTTTTGGAGTTTTAAGATCAAAACTTGTTCCGGCTCATGCGATCAAAGAAATGCAAACTGCAGGTGCTGGTTTTGCTGGTTTTGCAGCATGGCTAGATATGACGCCAGCAGACTCTGATATGTTTGGGATCCCTGATCCTGATAGTTTAATTCAATTACCTTGGAATAAAGAAGTTGGGTGGTTAGCATCTGATTTATGGATGAACGGCAAACCAGTGGAAGCATCGCCAAGAGTAATGTTAAAAAATCAAATTAAAAAACTTAAGAAACAAAATTTAACAATGAAGTCAGGTGTTGAATGTGAATATTTTTTAATATCACCTGATGGAGAGTCAATTGCAGATCCAAGAGATACTCAATCAAAACCTTGTTATGATCAATCTGCATTGATGAGAAGATATGATTTAATTAAAGAAATTTGTGATTGCATGATTAAAATGGGATGGGGTCCTTATCAAAATGATCATGAGGATGCAAACGGACAGTTTGAAATGAATTGGGATTACTCTGATTGTTTAGAAACTGCAGATAGACATACCTTTTTTAAATATATGGTAAAAACAATTGCTGAAAAACATGGATTAAGAGCAACTTTCATGCCTAAACCATTTAATAATTTAACAGGTAATGGGTGTCATGCTCATGTATCCGTTTGGCAAGGTAAGAAAAATAAGTTTCTAGATAAGTCTGATAAACTTGGGTTGAGTAAAATTGCATATAATTTCTTAGGTGGAGTAATTAAAAACGCATCATCGTTGTCAGCATTTTTTAATCCAACAATTAATAGCTACAGAAGAATAAATGCACCACCTACAAAATCTGGAGCATCATGGTCACCTAGTAGTATTTCTTACACAGGTAATAACCGAACACATATGATTAGAATTCCTGATCCAGGAAGGTTTGAATTAAGGTTAATGGATGGATCAGCAAATCCATATTTATTACAAGCTAGTATTTTAGCGGCTGGCTTAGATGGTATGAAAAATAATATTGATCCAGGTAATCCTTTGCATTGTAATATGTATGAGGACTTTGCAAAATATCCTGACTTACCAAAATTACCAGATGAGTTAGATCAATCACTTTCTCAATTAAAAGATAACAAAAGTATGAATGACGCTTTTGGATCAGATGTTATTTCAAGTTATATAAAATTAAGAGATATAGAAATCAAAGAATTCAAATCAAAAGAAAGTTTTGATAAAGCCAAAGCAGTCACTAAATGGGAAAAAGATAACACATTAGATTGTTAGCTTATGAGTATTTTATCTAACGGTCATCAATGGAAATTGACTGAATTTGCTGATAATAAAAAATATTCATTTAATAGAGATCAAATCTTAAGCTCATTAACCTCAACAGATATAGATGATGCTTACAACTCTATTTCAAAATGGGAAGGATACTCCCCTACACCTCTAGTTAAATTAAACAAATTATCTAAAGAATTAAATTTAAAAAATATTTTTTATAAAGATGAAAATAAAAGGTTTAATTTAAAATCCTTCAAGGCATTAGGAGGAGCTTATGCGGTAGAAAAAGTTACTAAAGGAAATAAAGAAATAGTAGTTGCGACTGCTACAGCTGGAAACCATGGTAGATCTGTTGCTTGGGGTGCAAAAAGATTAGGTTTAAAATGCAAAATTTTTATAAGTGAATTTGTAAGTGATGCAAGAGGCAAAGCTATGGAGGCACTAGGTGCAGAAGTTATTAAAGTTAAAGGTAATTACGAAAATTCTTTGATTGAATGCATAAAACAATCTACAGAAAATGATTGGCAAATTGTTCAGGATGTTGCTTGGAAAGATTATATGCTGGTACCTAAATATACAATGGCTGGTTATTCAGTAATGATGAAGGAAATAGCTGAACAAATTAATGATGAAAAAATTTCTCATATTATTCTACAAGCCGGAGTTGGTGGTATGGCCGGTGCAATGGTAGCTGGGATTGCAAGATATCTAGATAATATTCCAACGATAATAGTCGTAGAACCAGATAGTGCAGCTTGCGTAATGGAAAGTATTAAAACTGGTAAAATAGAAAAAATTGATATTAAACGAGAAAGTTTAATGGGTGGGATGTCGTGTGGAGAAGTGTCACTTGTGCCATGGGAAATCTTAAAAAACTCAGTTAAACACTGTATAAGTTTACCCGATGATGATATTGCAAAAACTATGAAATTACTTGGAAACGCAAGCTTTAGTGAAGAGAGTATAATTGCAGGTGAAAATGCTGCTCCAGGTGTAATTAGTTTAATTGCAAGCTGCGAAGATGAAACAATTAAGAGTAAAATTGATCTTAATAAAAATTCTAATGTATTAATTTTTGGTTGTGAGGGCGATACCGATCAAAAAATGTATCAAAAATTAGTAAATCAAAAATAATTATAATGAAAAGCACTGGAATATTTTGGATTAGAGAAGATTTTAGAATTGATAATAATCCAGCTCTTTCCTTTGCAACTAATAATCATGAGAATGTGGTTGCGTTATATATTTATAACAATAATGAATTTGATAATAAAAGAGAAGCTCAGAAATGGTGGTTATTTAAATCATTAGAGTCAATAAAAACAGAACTTTCAAAATTTAAAATCAATCTAGAAATTTTAAAAGGTGATGAGTTAGATATTTTTTCAAAGCTTAAAAAAAAAGATGATGTATATATCTATTGGAATAAAATTTATGAACCAGATGTTATATCTAAAGGAAAAAAAATAAGAGATCTATTTATAAAAAACGAAATAGAATATAAATATTTTAAAGGAAATATTTTAAATGAATTTCAAGAAGTAACTAAAAATGATGGTACACCATTTAAAGTATTTACACCTTTCTGGAGAACAGCTGAACAAATTTATCTAAATCAACCGCCAAGTAAAAATTACACTGTAAAAAAGAAAACTAAAGCGATAAATTATTTTAAAAATTCTATTGATGTAAAAAATATTTTACCAAATAAAAAATGGTATGAAAAATTTGATAAATATTGGAAAGTTTCTGAAAATGATTCTCAGAAAATTCTAAAAGATTTATTAGAAAATAAAATTAAAGATTATGGGACTAATAGAGATATCCCTTCTATAAATGGTACTTCTAGATTGTCCCCATATTTAAAATTTGGTCAAATTCATGTGAATACAATTTGGAAAAAGTGTAGTGAGCTAAAATCAAAAGGAATAGGATATAGAAAATATATAAACGAACTTGGTTGGCGAGAATTTTCTCATAGTCTAATTAATTACTTTCCTGAATTCTTAAAAGGCAACTTTCGAAAAGAATTTGACAAATTCCCATGGGCTAAAAATGAAAAGTTTTTAAAAGCATGGAAAAAAGGTATGACGGGTTATCCAATAGTCGATGCTGGTATGAGAGAATTATACGAAACTGGATGGATGCATAATAGAATTAGAATGGTTGTAGGATCCTTTTTGGTAAAACATTTGAGAATTAATTGGATAGAGGGAGAGAAGCATTTTAGAAACTGCTTACTTGATTTTAATAAAGCTAATAACGTTGCGCAATGGCAATGGGTTGCAGGTTGTGGAGCTGATGCTGCACCATACTTTAGAATTTTTAATCCTATTCTTCAGGGTGAAAAATTTGATAAGGAAGGAGTTTATGTAAAAAAATGGGTTCCTGAATTAAATAAAGTTCCTGCAAAATTTATTCACAAACCTTGGGAAATGGAAATCAAATATCAAGAAGCTATTAAAACAATTATTGGTAAAGACTATCCACAACCAATAGTAATTCATGAAAAAGCAAGAGCTGCAGCATTGGATGCATTTCAATCTCTGAAGAAAAAATAACTTATTCTCCCAAAAAATGATGAATTATAGATCTTTTTTGAGACTCTAATCTATGTTCAAACAGATAGAGACCTTGCCAAGTACCCAGTAATAATTCGTTATTTTTAATACTCAGAGAAATTTGATTATTCGTTAATGCAGATTTGATATGAGCTGGCATATCATCTTTACCCTCAGTTGTATGAACATAAAGCGAATTATCCATTGGTGCTAACTTATCAAAATATTTAATCAAATCAGTTTGTACATCTGGATCGGCATTCTCCTGTACAATTAAAGATGCACTTGTATGCTGAATACTTAAATTTAAAATTCCATTCATAAAATTATTTTCATTTATCCAATTAATAGTTTGATCTGTAAATTCATATAACTTTTGACCATTTGTGTTTATTTGAAGATTAAAAAATTCTTGTTTCATGAATTCATCACTTTAGATGTTAATTCGTATAATCTACTGATTGTTCTTTCAAATGGTTTTTCTAATAGTTTTGATGATGTAAATTTATCCAAACTTTGATCAGCTGTTACCGCAATTGGAACAGTATTATCATAAATTATGTCTAATAAAGTAATAAATCTTTGCTGTTGATTAGAATTAAAATTATCAAACTGTGGTATTTGATCGATTACTATAAAAACACAATTTTTAATAATTTCTAAATAATCTTCTGCACCTAAATTTTGATCACATAATGTTTTAAAATCAAATCTAGCCACTCCTTCATAAAAATTTTCTATTTTAAAATTTCTTCCTTTTACATTAATTATTTTCTCAGTTTTATTTTTATCTTTAGTAATAGTTCTAAAAAATTTATTTATTTTAAAATTAGTTTCTTCATCAAGTGGAAAAAAGTATCTATCTTGAGAATTATTAGATTTTCTATAGTCATCTTCAATTACAAGTTCGTATTGAAAAGATTGATCCTCCATGATTTTTATAAATGGTTTGAACTGATCTCTTTGAAGACCATCTTTGTAAAGCTCAGAGATTTTAGTATTGGAAGTTACAATTATTTTTATATCTTCTTTGAAGATTTGATCAAATAATTTTCCTAAAATCATAGCATCAACAATGTTGGTTACTTGAAACTCATCAAAGTAAATTATCAATGCTTTTGATTTTAAATCTTCAACAAATTCATTAATAATATTTTCTTGGTTACTACCTTTTCGCTCATGAACAAAATTATGAAAATTCAACATAAACTCGTTAAAATGTGATCTTAATTTCTTATGATCTAATTGATCAAAAAAGAAATCTAAAATCATTGTTTTGCCTACACCAACATCTCCGTATAAATAAAACCCCTTTTTAAAAGATTGACTTTGAAAAATTTTTGATATTAATGATTGGAAATTACCCTCATAGTATTCTTGTAATTTTTTTACTAAATCTATCTGACTAGGATTAATTTCTAAATTTTTTTTTTTACAGTGAGATATAAATTCTTTTTCAAAAGGTAGAGCCATTAACTTCTTTTAGTTTTAAAATCGATACCATATTCTGATCGTGGTCCTTTTCGTAAACCAAACGGGCCTGGAATAAATATTGTCATTGGTTTTGTACCTGGTTCCAAATCAACTCTATGAAAATCATTTGCTGATCTAAAACCAATGTATCCTGGCTTTCTCCAAAATCTTCCATTTTTTGTTGTTTCCCAGTACCCTCCTCTTAAAATTATTGTAATGTATGGGCATAAATGGTTATGCACCCCATCACCATGATCATCATCTAACATTTCATGGATTAATATATTAAATGGAAACCATTTAGGTCTATTTCTGAATATCACATAATATCTATTCATCCACGGTTTTGCTTCTTCAAATTTTGGGTGTGATGGTCCTCTATCTAGAACTACTTTTTTTCTTCCGATCTTTTCTAAAAATTTCAAGATCATATTTAATTGTATTGTACGATAGAACCGTTTCTAACTACATACAAATTATTATTAAATATAAATGGCTCTGAAATCATGTCTCCAGAAACTTTTTCTATGTTTAAAACTTTTCCTTCACTTAAATCAGCAATTATTATTCTTCCATCAGTATTTGTTAAATACAATTTAGTATTACCTATTACAAAACCAACTGGTTCAATTTCTTTTCTTTTTTTAATTTTATAATTGTTAAAAAGATCTGTAATTCTAATTATTTTGCCTTTGTTTTTTTCTACAACATACAAATAACCGTCATTAGAAACAGTAAAAATCAAATTACCAGTAATTATTGGAGTGATATTGGAATTTAAATCATTTATCCAATTAACTACTCCTGTTTTTACATCCACTGAATAAAATTCATTTTTATTATTAGAAAAAAAGATAGAATTTCCATCTGATACTAGTTTTGATATTTTAAAGTTATAAGTTTCATTGATGATACTGCTGCTTTGAGTTGGTAACTGCCAAGTGATTAATCCAGTTTCAATATCAACTGCCGTGATATCTCCGATTGAGTTACTAAATATAACCATTTCATCAATTATTATTAAAGAATATTTTGCATTTGATATAGTAAACGAATCTTCTGTTTGTAAATTCCAACATTCAGATCCATCTTCAATTTTATAACATCTCAAAGTATTTTTATAATCAACAACAAAAAATTTATTTTTATAACTTTTGATATCTGAATTAAATGGATAGGTATTATTTTTTGACCAATTCAATTCACCAGTTTCAAGGTTAACTGAGTAATATTTTGCAATACTATCCGTTATTAAAATGTTGTTTTCTTTAATTGCAAAATTTAACTTTGGTCTTAATTTTTTTTCTGACTTAGTGTAATGATTTTTTTTCCATAACACTTTTTTATTATTATCGTATCTAATAATTGTACCCTTTTTATCAAAGAAAATTAATCCATCTGATAAAAAAATTGGTTTATAATTAAGACTATTTATTTCATCTAACTTTGAAAATTTAAAATTACCTATTTTTTCTAATTGTCCTTCATAGCTTTGAGCGCCGTAGTTATTGGTATTATCTATTATTTTGTTGGTTGTTCTTAATCCAGATAAATCAAGTTTAACTTCTTGATTAAATTCAGAGGCTTTTACTTCTTCCTCTGCAAATATTTTTTTAACATTTTCTTTTTCTGATAAATCTTTTTCCTTGTCTTTCCAAATTCTTGAATTTTCATTGAAAGAACAATTATTTAGAAGAAAAAATGTAATAAATAATGCTAATAGTCTATTCACTCAAATCTCTGTTTAATCTTTTCTCTGATTCTATTCTTATATCTGGATTTGGATTTTCTAAAGTTGTTATTTGTTGAAAAAATTCTTTTGCTTTTTGTTTTTGATCTTGTGCATAAAAATATTCAGCCATTAAGTATAATGCGTGTGATTTCCATACGCTTTCTGAATTAATTAATGGATTTAGCATATTTAGTAAATCAGCTTCATTTGCCTGATCTGCATTAAATAGTGCCTTCTTATAAATAACTAAATTTTTAATTTCTTCATCTAGTGAAGTTTCATCGATTATGACATCAAATAATTTATTAACTTCGTTTTGATCAGAAAGAAGATTGTTATCAATTATAAAATAAAGAGAAAGAGGTGAGTAAGTTGGATCCTTTTGATTAATTATCTCCAATAATTTATTTAAAGTTATATCTTTAGAACTTTCAGAATGATCAATCGTAATTGCATTAAAATTATCAGATATCTGCCTTTTTTTATCAGTTGTATATTTATCATAGCTGTAAACACCTATTACAACCAAAACTAAAACAATAACTGAAGAAATTATTAGTTTTTTGTTATTTACAAAAAAATTCTTAATTTTTTCGTTTCTAGTATTTGCATTTATTATTGATAAATCTTCATCCATATTAAATCATGTTCCTTAACACATATTGGAGAATTCCTCCATTTTTATAATATTCCAACTCATTTTTAGTATCTATTCTAGATAAAGTCTTTACTTTTTTAATTTCTCCAGAGATATATTTGATCTCTATAACAACTTCATCAGAAGGATTTATGCCTTTTTCAATATCAACTACGCTTATTAGTTCTGAGCCAACTAAATTTAAGCTTTTTCTATTTTCTCCATCTTTAAATTGCAGTGGTAAAATTCCCATTCCAATTAAATTTGATCTATGAATTCTTTCAAAGCTTTCAGCAATAACCACTTTTACTCCTAAAAGTTTAGTTCCTTTAGCAGCCCAATCTCTTGAAGAGCCAGTTCCATATTCTTTACCACCTATAACTACTAAATCAGTTCCTCTTTTTTTATACTCAACTACTGCATCATAAACAGGCATTACTTTTTCTTCAGGATATAATTTTGTAAATCCACCTTCAGTTCCTGGAGCCATCTCATTTCTGATTCTAATATTTGCAAAAGTTCCTCTCATCATAACTTCATGGTTTCCTCTTCTTGAACCATAAGAATTATAATCTTTAGGTAAAATTTGATGTTCCATAAAATATTCTCCAGTTGGACTATCTTTTTGTATACTTCCAGCTGGCGAAATATGATCTGTTGTTATCATATCACCTAATATTAATAACGGTCTTGCATCTTTAATTTCTTTAAATCCCTCTGGTTCATCAGACAAGCCTTCAAAGAACGGTGGTTTTTTTACATAAGTTGAACCTTCATCCCATTTATAAATACTGCTTTTTTCAGTTTTAATTTGTTGCCATTGAGTAGGACCATCAGAAACATTTGAGTATCTTTGAATAAACATATCAGCATTCAAAGATTGTTTTAAAGTATCCTCTATTTCTTGATTTGATGGCCAAATATCTTTCAAAAATATATCTTTCCCATCTTTACTTTTTCCAAGAGGGTCTTTGTATAAATCAAACTCCATATGTCCAGCTATTGCGTAAGCAACCACCAATGGTGGAGAAGCTAAATAGTTTGCTTTAATATGTGGGGAAATTCTTCCTTCAAAATTTCTATTTCCTGATAGTACAGAAACGGCGTGAATATTTTCTTTTTGAATCGCTTCTACTATATTTTCAGGTAATGGTCCTGAGTTTCCAATACAAGTAGTGCATCCGTATCCAACTAAATTAAAACCTAATTGATCTAAATAAGTATTTAAACCAGCTTTTTCTAAATAGTCAGTCACTACTTGAGATCCAGGTGCTAATGATGTTTTAACCCAAGGCTTTACTTCTAATCCATGCTCAACAGCTTTTTTAGCAAGCAAACCTGCTCCAATTAAAACATTTGGATTTGAAGTATTGGTACATGAAGTTATAGCAGCAATTAAAATTGAACCATCTTGAATTTCATAATCAGTATTTGAAACTTTTGATGTTGATTTTTGATCTTTGTTAGTTGCTTCAGATAAAACTTTTTTAAATGAAGTTGGTGCATCAGTTAACAAAACTTTATCTTGTGGTCTTTTTGGCCCAGAAATAGTTGGTACAACCGTAGACATGTCTAAAGAAATTACATCGGTAAACTCTAGATCATTACTTGCCCACAAACCTTGTTCTTTTGCATATTTTTCAACTACTTCAACAGTATGCTGATCTCTTCCTGAAAATTTTAGATATTTTAAAGTTTCACCATCTATTGGGAAAAAACCACAAGTAGCACCGTATTCTGGAGCCATATTTGCAATAGTTGCTCTATCTGCAAGAGTTAGATTTTTTAATCCATCTCCATAAAATTCTACAAATTTTCCAACAACACCTTTATCTCTTAACATTTTAACCACTGTTAAAACAAGATCTGTTGCTGTTGTACCTTCGGGCATTTTATTTTTAACTTCAAAACCAATCACTTCAGGTATCAACATAGATATAGGTTGGCCCAACATTCCTGCTTCAGCTTCAATACCGCCTACTCCCCAGCCTAAAACAGAAAGACCATTAACCATCGTTGTATGGCTGTCTGTGCCGACAAGTGTATCTGGAAATATATATTTCTCACCTTTAAATTCTTCAGACCAAACTACTTTAGATAAGTATTCTAAATTTACCTGATGACAAATTCCTGTTCCTGGAGGGACAATTCTAAAATTATCAAAAGCTTGTTGTCCCCATTTTAAAAATGAATATCTCTCACCATTTCTATTGAATTCTATATCTACATTTTTTTCAAATGAATCTGCTTTTGCAGATTGATCAACTTGAACAGAATGATCGATTACAAGATCAACTGCTGATAATGGATTGATTGTATTTGGATCTTTATTTTTTTCTTTAACAGCCTCTCTCATAGCAGCTAGATCTGCAACAGCGGGAATTCCTGTATAATCCTGGAGTAAAACTCTGGCAGGTCTATATGCAATTTCAGTTTTTGATTTTTTTGTTTCTAGCCAATTTTTAATTGCTTGTATTTGAGATTTTGTAACACTCAAATCATCCTCATATCTCAATAAATTTTCTAATAAAACTTTTAGAGATTTTGGAAGTTTATTAATCCCATCCAGCCCATTTTTTTCTGCTTCACTTAATGAATAATAATTGTACTCTTTGTTATCAATGCTAATTTTTTTTAGTGAGTTGTAAGAATTTTTGTTTCCTGGTGTCATATTTTATAAATAAAAAGTTATTATGCTTGTTAAAAGAAGCAGTGACATAGCATAATTAAAATAATTAATAAATTTCTGATTTGTCGCAAATTTCCTAAAGAATTTACCCAAAAATGTCCATAGAGTTATACTTGTTACTGAAACTAGTAAAGCCATAAAAAGAATTTGAGTCGTATAACTCACAAATGTTTCTCCTGGATTTATATAAGTAGATACAAGAATTATAGATGCAATTACACCTTTTGGATTTAGAAACTGAAAGATAAAAGTTTCATGAAATTTAATTGGATTTTTATTTTTATTTTCTTGATTTGATGGACCTGAAAATGAGATTTTATAAGCTAAATAAATCAAAAATAGAGTTCCTAAATATTTTAATATTTCTTGAATTAAAGGATAAAGCTTAAATATATTTATCAAACCTAAAGCTAGGCATAATAATAAAAATGGAAAACCTAGAGTAACTCCGATTATATGTGGAAGTGTTCTAACTATACCAAAGTTAAAACCAGAATAAAAAGCAACAAAGTTATTAGGACCAGGTGTAAATGCAGCAACAATTCCAAATAAAGTTATCGAAAGAATTTCAGGATGCATTACTAAGCAATTGGTAAACCGTTCTCAGCTTTTTGTGATGGGTGTACTAAAGTAACTTTCCCCTCAGTATCTATTGCTCCTAAAACTAATACTTGTGAAACTACACCAGCAATATTTTTCTCAGGAAAATTACAAACTGCAATAACTTGTTTTCCTTTTAAATTCTCCTCATTATAATAATGAGTAATTTGAGCTGATGATTGTTTGATGCCTATTTCACTTCCAAAATCTACTTCAACCACTAAAGATGGTTTTCTAGCCTTTTCATTTTTTTTAACTGAAATTACAGTGCCAACTCTAATATCGACTTTGTCAAAAATGTCATAGGTAATTTGCTCTTTAATCATAATATAATATAGTGTTTTAAGTATATGAGTATAGATAACAATTTATATGAAAAATCAATCAAGATTTTAACCGACTTAATTGCGTTTAAAACTATCTCAGGCCAAGACAATAGTAATTTGATTGATTATTGTGAAAACATTTTAAATAGCATTGGAATAGATACTTTCAAAGTTTATGATGATGACAAAAAAAGAGTTAATCTCTTTGGAACTTTAAAAGCAAAAAATCAAAGCTCAAAAAAACCAATCATTCTATCAGGACATACTGATGTGGTTCCAGTTTCTAAAGGTTGGAGCACTGATCCATTTGTTGCAACAATTAAAAAAGACAAACTTTATGGAAGAGGTTCATGTGATATGAAAGGTTTTATTGCATGTACACTTGCTTATGCACCAATCTTTAAAGAAAGTAATTTAGATAGAGACTTACATTTCTGTTACACGTTTGATGAAGAGACTGCATGTATTGGCGCTCCTTTATTAATAGAGGAGTTGAAAAAAAGAGATATCAAAAATGGAATTTGTATAATTGGTGAACCAACTACAATGAAAATTATAGATGCTCACAAAGGTATGAATGAATACACAGTTCACTTTGGAGGACTAGCAGGACATAGTTCAAAACCGCATTTAGGAGTAAATGCTGCAGAATATGCAACTAGGTATGTTGGAAAACTTTTAGAAATAAGAGAACAACTAAAAAAAAGAGTTAAACAAAACAGTATTTTTGATCCTCCACATTCAACTTTATCAATTGGAGGCATTAAAGGCGGTATTGCTCATAATGTCATTGCAGACAAATGTGTTGTTGAATGGGAAACAAGACCTGTTGCAAGAGAAGATGGAGAATTTGTAACAAATGAAATTGATAAATATGCAAATGAAGTACTCTTGCCAGAAATGAAAAAAGTATTTCCAGATTCTTATATTAAAAAAGAAACAATTGGTGAAGTTGTTGGATTTAATAGATTGGACGAATCTGAGGCATGTGAATTTGTATCTAATATAACTGGAGATAATTCAAGAGAAGTAGTTTCTTTTGGAACAGAGGCTGGTTTATTTCAAGAACTAGGAATTAGTACAGTTGTTTGTGGACCTGGATCTATAGAACAAGCTCACAAAATTGATGAGTTTATAGAACTAAACGAGATGAAAAAATGCCTTAAATTTTTAGAAGGTGTAAAAGATAAATCAGTAAATTAACTCCAACCACCTACTGCTTTTACCTCTAAAAATTCTTCTAAGCCATGTTCGCCAGCTTCTCTACCGATACCAGAGTGTTTAAAACCTCCAAATGGTGCATCAACAGCAATACCAGCTCCATTAACATCCACCATTCCAGATCTTAATTTTCTGGCAACTCTTTGAACTTTTTCAGAGTCTTGAGTTTGAATATAGTTTGTTAATCCATAAGAAGTATCATTTGCAATTTTAATAGCTTCTTCCTCTGTTTCAAATGGGATAACAGATAAAACAGGTCCAAAAATTTCAGTTCTTGCAACATCCATATCATTATTTACATCTGCAAAAACAGTTGGTTTAACAAAGTAACCTTTGTCTAATCCATTAGGTTTACCTGTTCCTCCAGCAACTAATTTTGCCCCTTCATCAATACCTTTTTGGATTAAAGTTTGAATTTTATTGTATTGAGTTTCTGAAATAACAGGACCTATGTGCTCTCCTTCTTTTTTAGGATCACCTACCTCAAAATTTTCTGTATATTTTTTTAATCTTTCTATAGCTTCATCATACATTGATTTTTCAACCAACATTCTTGTTGGAGCGTTACAAGATTGTCCTGAATTTCTAAAGCATCTTAAAGCCCCTCTTTCAATAGCTTCTGAATCAGCATCTTTAAAAATTATATTTGCTCCTTTTCCACCTAATTCTAAGCTTACTCTTTTAAAATCTTTAGCAGCATTTTGAGAAATCAAAGCTCCAGCTCTTGTTGAACCTGTGAAAGAAATCATATTAACCTCTGGATGGCTTGTAAGAGCATCACCTGTTGTTGCTCCATCACCATTAACTAAATTAAACACACCTTTTGGAAATTTTACTTCATCAATAATTTCAGCAAGTATCATTGATGATAGTGGCGCTAATTCTGATGGCTTTAAAACCATTGTGCAACCAGCTGCAATTGCTGGCATTACTTTTAAACAAACTTGGTTCATTGGCCAATTCCATGGTGTTATTAATGCACAAACACCTTTGGGTTCATAAATTAATCTTTGATTAGGAGCGTGTTCTCCTAATGGTTTTTCAAATTCGAAGTTTTTTAAATATCTGATAAAAGATTTAATATGACTTGCTCCTGTTCCTGCTTGTAATTTTGTAGCAAAATCTTTTGGAGCTCCCATTTCAAGAGTTATAGCTTCTGCAATATCTGCCCATCTTTTCTTATAATTTTCATAAAGTTTTTCTAATAGTGCAATCCTTTCTTCTTTAGAAGAAAAAGCCCAAGACTCGTAAGCATCTTTTGCTGCAGTAACTGCTAAATCAACATCTGTTTTATTTCCCAAAGTAATTACGGCACAATTTTCTTCTGTAGCTGGATCGATTACTTTAATTTCATCAGCGCTATTTGGTTTAACCCAAGCACCATTAATATAAAAATTTTTTTTATCTAACATGTTTTGACGTTATCCTTTCTTTATGTTTTTGCAAATAAATTTGTTAATTCGTAAACAATTGTAGCAGCTGCAAGAGATGTAACTTCAGCATGATCGTATGCAGGTGAAACTTCCACTACATCAGCTGAGACTAAATTTAATCCAGACAACCCTCTTAAAACATTTACCATTTCTCTGGTTGTCATCCCTGCAATTTCTGGTGTACCTGTACCAGGTGCAAAAGCTGGATCTAACACATCAATATCTATAGATAGATAAAGTGGATTATCTCCTACTCTTTTTCTAATCCTTTCTGCAATTTTATCTGTTCCTTCAGTTTGAAATTCATCACAGTGAATTATTTTGAAACCAAAACTTTCATCATTTTTAATATCATCTCTGCTATAAAGAGGTCCTCTAATTCCTACATGCATTGAGGCATCATCTAAAAATAAACCTTCTTCTCTTGCTCTTCTAAAAGGAGTTCCATGCGTATATGGAGCACCAAAATAAGTATCCCAAGTATCTAAATGAGCATCAAAATGAACTAAAGAAACTGGTCCTTTATTTTTTTTATTAATTGCTCTTAACAATGGCACCGCAATTGTATGATCACCCCCTAAACTAATTATTCCACCTACTTTATTTAATAAATCAGTTGCTCCCTCTTCTATTTGTTTAATAGCTTCATCAATACTAAATGGATTACACGAAATATCACCGGCATCTGCAACTTGTTGAATTTTAAAAGGCTCCACATCATAACTTGGATGATAATTTGTTCTTAAATGTCTAGATGCTTGTCTTATACTCTGAGGACCAAATCTCGCCCCTGGTCTATAACTGGTTCCGGCATCAAACGGAACACCAACAATCGCTAAATCACAGCTCTCAACATCTCTTAATTCTGGCAATCTTGCAAAAGTACTTGGGCCAGCATATCGAGGTACTTTTGTTCCACTTACTGGTTGAATAGGATTTTTGTTTCTTTCTTTTGTCATTTTTTAATAATCTAAGATAATATTATCTAATCTAATTCGTCTATAATAAATTAATGAAAATTATTATTTTATTCATCTTAATATTTCAGTTTTCACAGGTAAATGCTGATGAAATATACAATCTAATCAAAATTCCGAACTTGGAAATCTACAAGCTAAAAAATGGGAACAATATCCGTTATTTAAATGCAAAAGGAGATTTTAAAATAGGAGTAGATAACAACATTACTTGCAATAAGACAAATCAAGAAAATCTTAATACAAAATTTCCAATCATTGAGAAAAATATTAAAAGATACAATTATAAATTTCTTAAAAAAATAGATTTAAAATACATTGTATTTTGTGAAGGTTTATTTATTTCGAACATCAATACTGGCGGAATACCAGATACCAAAAATAGAACTTTAATATTAGATATAAACTTTAACGAAAAATATTTTGAAAGAATGATTCATCATGAAATTTTTCACATGATTCAAAATAGTTATGAGGATGATTTTAACGATCAAAATTTTTCCTTACTTAATAATTCTGATTTTGAATATGCTGAGTGTTCAACTTGCTCAGATAGATTAAATTTAGATTTATATGAAAATACTAATGGTTTTTTAACAGAATATTCTAAATCAATTCCATCAGAAGATATGGCTGAAATCTTTTCTTTTTTAATGATTAATAAAAATTTGATTGAAGAGAAAATAAAAAACGACCCTATATTAAATAATAAGGTTAATTTTATTAAATTAAATATATCTAAAATTGATCAAAATATTTTATGATTAAAACAATTAAGGCTTCAAAATCAGAAAAAATTTTATTTATTTTTTTAATAGTTTTGGCGATTTCTGCTTTTTCGTCCTTTTTTTTATTAAAAAATAAATGTCTATTTATAGACAACAATGATTTAAAAAAATTAAACTTTAAAAACCGAGATAATATTGCGGTAATGAATTTAGAGTGTGGAAATGTAATTATAGAGCTATACCCAGAAATATCTCCAAAAGCTGTTGAAAGATTTAAAATATTAATTGAAAAAAAAATGTACAATGGTTCAGCCTTCTATAAGGTGGTTGAAAATACTTTAGTACAAGCTGGTGATATTGAATTTGGAAATATTAAATATTTAGATTACTCAAAAATTGGAAGTGGAAAATCAGGATTAGGATTATTAAAATCAGAACTTAGTGATGATTTTGAATTTACTGAAGGTAGTGTTGGTTTTGCAAGATCAACAGAATTTAACACTGAAGATAGTGAATTTTTTATTACCTTGAAAGATATCCCAATTTATCAAGGGGAATATACTCCACTTGGAAAAGTAAAGTTTGGTATAGATATTCTTAAGAAAATAAAAACAGGTAATAAAGCAATCTATGTACTTAGACCTGATTATATAAACACTTTTAGAATGTTAGAGACTAATTAACTAAAGGTTTTCCTGTTGAAAGAGTGTGTTTAATTCTATCTTGAGTTTGTTTGGTTTCTATCAATCTCATAAAAGAATCTAACTCTAATTTATATAGATCATCTTCTGATAAAGTTTTATCTAAATTTGTATCACCACCACTTAAAACATTTGCAAGTTCAGTTCCAACATGCATTCCATGATCTAATATTATTTTGTCATTATATAATTTCTCTAAAACTTTAATCATCTTATCTTTCAAAGGTTTTCCAGATAAATTAAATTTACACTCTTCTGGAGGAACAAAATCGTTATTTTGATGAATAAGTTTTCTAGCCTCCTCAAAAAGACTGTTTCTATTCATGATTTTTTTATCCTCAGGTTTTAAGTATTTTAAAGGCTCAGCTTCTACAGGAGAAGTTGCGGTTTTTGCGTATCCAATAATATCAAATACTTTTAAAGGAGCATAATCAGGATCAGATTTTGCTTCTTCTGTTTGTGACCATCTCCATAGCATTTCTTTACATCCACCTCCAGCTGGCACTAATCCAACAATTGTCTCTACAAGACCAACCACAATATTTGTGTGCGATGCTACAAAATTACTTTGAACTAAAACTTCAAAACCACCACCCAAAGTAAGACCAGAAGGTGCAGAAACTACTGGGTGCTTAGAATATTTTAAAGTTTTACAAGTATCTTGGAAATATTTAATAAATTTTTCTATAGATTTAAAATCACCTTTGTCTGCAAAATTCATTGTATAACTTAAATTTACACCTGCAGAAAATTGCATACTTTCATTCATAACAATTAGTGGTTTGTCAGTTGCATTTTTTAATGCATCCATTGAGTCGTAATCTAGTGCACAAGCTTTTGTAGTAAATTCGACAATATTAAAATCTTTAAAACGGTGAATTTCAGCAGAATTATTTTTATCTACTTTTATTGCTGTTGGTCTTATTTTTCCTAATGTTTCAATATCAGTGTAAAGTTGTCTTTCTCCATAAAAGTTTTCATCTTTTGACTTTGATAAATTTTCTAAAAATTTATTTTTTTCAAAATTATCTATTCGTGAAAAAAAATTTTCTACTCCAATTGATTTTAACATTTCAAAAGGACCCATTGACCAATTAAAACCAAGTCTCATTGCTTCATCTATATCATTGAACTTATCTGTAATTCCTGGAACTAGAGAAGATGCGTATTTAATTATTTTAGAAATTACTTCCCAAGCATATTCTCCATATTTATCTTGTCGATTAATTAAATTATTAATATCTACAGTCTCAACTCCTAAATCTATTTTTTTTGAGGTTGTATATTCACCTGTTTCTAAATTGATAGCTTCTAATATTTTTTGGTTTCCACTTTTATTCATTCTGTAAAAACCACCTTTTCCTTTTCGTCCAGTGTAACCAGTATCAATCAATTTTTTTACTAACGGAATTTCTTTTGCAACAATTTGAAATTCATCATTATCAGAAAGTTCTTTAATAAAGCTTTTTAAAACATCAGCCATCAAATCAATTCCAATTAAGTCATATAAGCCAAAAACTCCTGTTTTAGGTATGCCCATTGGTCTTCCAAAAACTGCATCAGCTTCTTCAATTGATAATTTCATTCTAAATGCTTCAGTCATTGCTACCTGCATTGCATAAACACCTATTCGATTTCCTAAGAAACCAGGTGTATCATTACAAACGATAGCACCTTTGCCTAATTCAATTTCACAAAATTTTTTAAGAGAATTGATTTTATTTAAATCATTGTTCTCATTCTTAACAATTTCAAGTAACCCCATATATCTAACTGGATTAAAGAAATGAGTTATACAAAAATCTTTTTTTTCTTCCTCAGTTAATTTTTCTGACAAAACTTTAATTGGGATAGATGAAGTATTTGATGAAACAATTGCCCCCTGTTTTCTATTCTTAAATATTTTTTCATAAATATTGTGCTTTATATCAATTCTTTCTACAACAGCCTCAACAACCCAATCAGCTTCTTTTACTACATCGAAATTGTCATTAATATTTCCAACTTTAATATTTTCAATTTTGGTTTTATCTAAAAGTAATGGAGGTCTTGATTTGTGAATTCTGTCTCTAGCTTTTTCAGATATTTCTGTTGTTAAATCTAAAAGAGTTACGGGTACATTTGCGTTACACAGGTGCGCTGCAATTCCACTACCCATCGTACCAGATCCAATAACAACTACTTTTTTAATATCCATAATTAATAAACTTCTATTGAATTAATCAAAAACTTGAAATAAGACAAATTTCCTGATTAATTAAATTGGTAAGCTATATAAATTAACACAATATTAAAGATAAAAATGTACAATTCAGTAATAGCTGGTTACTCCAGATCACCTTTTGCAATGGCAAACAAAGGGAAATTGATAGATGTAAAACCGGTTAATTTACTATCCGAAGTAATTAAAAATCTTGTTTCACAATCAAAAGTTAATCCAAAAGAAATTGATGATGTTGTTATTGGTTGCGCTTTTCAAGTTGGTGAACAGTGTTTTAATATTGGAAGATTAGTAACTTTTTTATCAGATCTAGATATGAGAGTTCCTGGTATGTCTGTAGATAGATGGTGTGGATCTTCTATGGAGGCAATTCATATTGCGGCAGGAAAAATAGCAATGGGATCAGGTAAGATATTTATTTGTGGAGGTGTTGAAAGCATGACAAGAGTTAGAACTGGCTTTGATCCTTTGCCCTACCCTTATTCTAATGATGAAAAACAAAATCCACATTTATATTTATCAATGGGAATTACTGCAGAGAATGTTGCAAAAAAATATAATATTTCAAGAACAGAGCAACAAGAGTTCTCATTAGAAAGTCATACAAAAGCAAATGAAGCACAACAAAAAAATAAATTTAAAAACGAAATTACAAAAATAGGTGATTGTGAATTAGATGAAAATATTAGACCTAATAGCACAATGGAAAAATTAGATAGTTTAAAGTTGGTATTCGATCAGAATGGAACAGTAACAGCTGCAACCTCATCTCCTCTAACAGATGGAGCTGCCGCAACTCTAATATGTGAAGAAAATTTTGCTAAAGAGAATGGTTTAGAAATTCTTGGGAGAATAAAATCTACCGCAGTTGAAGGATGTGATCCAAACTATATGGGATTAGGCCCAATTTCAGCAACCAAAAAAGCTTTGGAAAGAGCTAAACTCTCAATAAAAGACATTGATATTGTGGAGCTAAATGAAGCTTTCGCATCTCAATCACTAGCTTGTATCAAAGATTTAGAAATAGATATTAATAAAGTAAATTTAGATGGGGGTGCTATTGCTTTAGGACATCCTTTAGGGGCAACAGGTGCGAGGATAACAGGTAAAGTTGCACAACTTTTAAAAAGAGAAAATAAAAAGTACGCTCTTGCTACTCAATGTATTGGCTTAGGAATGGGAATTGCAACAATAATAGAAGCAGTTTAATTATCTATTAATTCCTCTTAATCTTTCAGATCTTCTTCTTAATAGTTCTGCACTAATTAATATTAAAGTTGAAAGAATAATTAAACATGTTGCAACAGCTAAAATTGTTGGACTAAGCTGCTCTCTTAAACCAGTCCACATTTGTACTGGAATTGTAGTGTTTTCTAAACCAGCAAGAAATAAAACTACAACTACTTCATCAAATGAAGTTACAAATGCAAATAAACCTCCTGATATTACACCTGGCAATATTAAAGGAAGGGTAATTTTCATAAAAGTATTTACAGGATTGCTCCCTAAACTAGCCGCAGCTCTTGTTACACTATGATCAAAACCAGATAATGTTGCGGTTACAGTGATTACAACAAACGGAGTTCCTAGTATTATATGAGCAAATACTATTCCTGTATGCGTTGCTGCTAAACCAACTTTTGCCATGAAAAAGAATATTGCAACACCTGATATAATTAATGGAACAATCATAGGTGAAATAAGAGTAGCCATTATAATTCCTTTATAGGGCATGTGCCTACTACTCAAACCAAGAGCAGCTAAAGTGCCAAGTATTATCGATCCTATTGTTGCAAATATCGCGATTATAAAACTATTTTTTGCAGCCAATCCCCATGGGTTTTTGGTTCCATAGACCATATCCTTATACCACCTTAGAGAAAAAGCATCTGGATCTAGATTTTTCATTCCCTCAGAAAAAACTAAAAATTCTTCAGCGTTAAATGATAACGGAAATATTACGAATAAAGGTGCAATTAAAAAGAAAAATACAAAAGCACAAATGGCTAAATAAAAATAGTGCCAAATTCTATAACGAGTTTCTGTATAACTTGGTAATGCCATAATTATCCTAATTTAATGTTATCTACTCCAACTAGTTTATTATAAATCCAATAAATTACTAAAACTCCAGTTAACAACATTAATCCCATTGCAGACGCAAAACTCCAATCTAGGGTTGTTTTCATGTGATATGCAATCTGGTTACTTATCAAAGTTCCAGAGGCGCCACCAACTAATGCAGGTGTAATGTAATATCCAATTGCCAAAATAAATACCAATAAACATCCCGCTCCTATACCTGGAATAGTTAATGGGAAATAAACTTTCCAAAACGCAACGAAGGGAGTTCCACCTAAAGATTTTCCTGCTCTCATTAAGCTTGGTGAGATTGTTTTCATCACACTGTAAAGTGGTAGAACCATAAATGGTAACAGTATCTGTGTCATCGCCACATAAGTACCAACTTTATTGTACATCATTTCAGGTCTGCTATCGTCAGCAACTAATCCTATCATGACAAAGAAATCATTAACAACCCCTTGTTGTTGTAACAAAATCATCCAGCTTGCAGTTCTAACTAGTAGTGAAGTCCAAAATGGAAGGAGAACACAAATCATTAATAGATTTGAATATTTCATTGGCAAAGTAGCTAATAAATGAGCTATGGGATAGCCCATTAAAAAACAGAATACTGTTACAAAAAAAGCAATTTCAAGTGTTCTTAACCACAAAATTCTATGAATTCTTCTATCTTCATCTACCTGAGCAATGCTTCCATCTGCAGCATAATACATATCCATACCTTTGAGGTATTTAGCTAATGTATAGGGTGGTGCAGTTCTTTTAATTGCTTGCCAATACTCAACTTTGCCCCAGTTTTTATGAACTTTCACCATCTGTTCTTTAATGCTAGCGCTTTCATCTATTTTTTTTCTTTTAATACTTCTAAACAATCTTTTGGTTGTTGAATTAAAACCATTTTTTTCTTTATTTAATCTTTGGCCAAGTTTTCCATGTTCTTGTTTTTCAACAAGTGCCTTGTAGTCATAATAAAAACCAGAAAAAACTTCCTCAGGTGGTAATTCTTTTCCATCCCATTTCTCCATTTCCTTAAATGTTTTAGGAAGCATATTGGTAATCATCTTGTCATCAATACTTCTCGTAAACATTTCTCCAATTGGAAATATATAAGTGATGACTAAAAATAATAATAAAGGAGCTACAAGAGCAAAAGCCTTAATTTTGTTTTTTCTCTCAGCTTTTTTTAAGCTGACTTCAAGTGGTATACCGTCAGTAGTTAATATTTTATTTTCTGAGCTCATAAAAAAAGGGCGGTTATATAACCGCCCTTAAATATTATATAATTTTTAAATTAAAAACTAGTTTTAATTTAAACCTGCTTTCATTGCTTCCCATTTTTCACCAATCTCTGTTCCATAATCAGCCCAGAAGAACGGATCTACTAAAAAGTAATTTTTAGTATTTTGTGGAGAAGTAGGCATTTGAGGCATCATTTCTGTTTTACCATCTTTATACCAAGGCTCACCAGCTTTGATTATTTCAAGAGAAGATTTTCTCCATGGAGCGTATGCAATGTACTTAGCACTTCCAGCTAACATTTCAGTGTTAGTCATCATAGCTAAAGCTTTCATAGCATTCTCTTGGTCAGGACCACCATCAACAAGTGCAAAATATTCATAGTCTAAACCTTGACCATCCCATACTTGTTTAATAGGAGCACCTTCACCAACTTCTGCGTTGAAGAATCTTCCGTTCCAACCTGTTGCCATTACAACTTCACCTGCAACTAATAATTCAGGTGGTTGAGCACCAGCAGACCAGAATACACATCCTCCATTTGGATCTTCACAAAGTTCTTTTATTTTGTTCATTGCTCTATCGATGTATCCATCTTTTTCTTCCATAAATCTATAAAGTCTATCACCACCTTTACCCATTTTAACTCCATCAGCAGCTAAAGCGATTTCAAGGTTAGTTAAAGCACTTTTGTAGATTGCTCTTTTTCCAGGAAACTTTTTAGTATCAAAAAAGTCTTTGATAGTTTTAGGCTCTTTACCATCAAATGCTCTAGTGTCGAACGCATAGTTCCATGAATATAAAATGTTACCTACAGCACATTCACTTGGCATTCCTGTGAAGAAGTCTTCACTTGCAGGAGTTCCATCTGGTGCAGGTGGAAAGTCTTTGTCAAAATCAAATTTAACAAATAAACCTTCATCACATCCGTTAATTGTATCGAATGCAAATAAGTCGATGATATCCCAAGTAATAGCACCCGCTTCTTTTTGTGCTTTAATTTCTGATAAACCACCAGAGTAATCAACCCAATTAATGTCAATTCCTAGTGCTTTAGCAGTTGGATCACCATACCCTAACTTTTGAGACTCTGTATAAGCTCCACCCCAAGATGCAACAGTAACTGCAAATGCTGATGAAGTTATTGAAAGAGCAAAAGAAAGAGCAAGTAATAATTTACTTAATTTTTTCATTATTCCTCCGTTTAAACGTTAATATAAATTAATTTATATAATGAAATTACACCAAAATGAGCAAGTGAAGTCAACAGCTCATTTAATCTTATAAAGATTTCTTTTTTTTATTGAAACTATTTAGGATCTAAAGCCCTAGCATCAACACTGTTCCAACCAATATTGATGTCCTCTTTTACTTTTAGCTCAAGGTTAGAGGTGCTATTTGGTACTTTTAAAATAAACTCAGAACTACCAAGTAAATCCAGTCTAACTCTTGTATGGTCACCATGGTAAATTACTTCTTCAATTTTTCCAGTGAACATATTATCCATTTTATCTTTTGGATTTATTAAAGCTCTTTCTGGTCTTAAAGATACTGTAGTTTTTTCACCTTTAGATTTTACTGAAATTGGATTAGCTAATATTTCTGCATTGCTCAATTTAACTTTACACTTATCTTTATCAATATCTGAAACCTCTCCGTTAAAGGTATTGTTTTCACCTATGAATTCTGCAACAAAAGAGTTTACTGGTTTCTCATATAGTTCTGCTGGATCAGATAACTGTTGGACTTTACCATCATTAAATACAGCAATTCTATTTGACATAGTAAGGGCTTCACTTTGATCATGAGTTACATATACAACTGTTACACCAATGCTTTCATGAATGTGTTTAATTTCATACTGCATGCTCTCTCTTAAATTTTTATCTAATGCACCAAGTGGCTCATCCATTAAAACAACAGCTGGATCAAATACAAGCGCTCTTGCAACAGCAACCCTTTGTTGTTGTCCTCCAGAAAGTTGTGCTGGCATTCTAGATTCAAATCCATTTAAAGAAACCATTGATAAAGCTTTGTCTACTTTTTTATCAATTTCACCTTTTTCAACTTTTCTTACCCTTAAAGGAAAGGCTAAATTTTCATAAACTGTCATATGTGGAAACAGTGCATAATTTTGAAACACCATTCCAATTCCTCTTTTGTGAGGCGGAATGTTTGAAATAATATTTCCGTCTAATAAAATTTCTCCATTAGTTGGAGTTTCAAATCCAGCTAACATCATTAGACAAGTTGTTTTACCTGAACCAGATGGTCCAAGCATCGTTATAAATTCACCTTCGGCAATATCTAATTGAAGATCTTTAACGACGAGTACTTTCCCATCATAACTTTTATCTACTTTATCAAATTTTACGAATTCTGGATTTTTAGACATAAAGTTGATTATTAAACATTTGTGAAAGTAGATTTCAATAGTAAATTAACTCTTGATATGAAGCTCTTTTGGAAAATTACAAAATAACTCTGATCCGTTGTCTGTAACCCTAATAGCCTCAGACGCCTCAACACCCCAATCACCAAATTGCATTACAGCAATCATATGAAAACAAACATTTGGCTGAAGAACTGTTTTGTCTCCTTTATATATATTAAGAGTATGCTCTCCCCAATCAGGAGGGTAACCAATCCCTATTGAATAACCAGTTCTTGATCTTTTTTCGATACCATATTTATCGAGTATTTTCCAAAAAGCTTGAGCAACATCGTCTACTGTATTTCCTGCTTTTATTGCACTAATACCAGAGTTTAATGCTTCAATAGTTTTATTCATCGTATCAATTTTTTGTTGATTAGGCTCTCCAAGTAATACTGTTCTAGCCATTGGTGCATGATATCTCTTATAAGTTCCAGAAAGCTCAATAATTGTTGCTTCCCCTTTCATAAATTTATCTTGAGTTGCTGTTAAATGAGAAGCAGAAGTCCCTTTTCCTGTGGGTAGCAAAGTTGCAATACTTGCATATTCACCACCAAATTCTTCTGTCCCATAAAACAAAGCTTTTTGGATTTCTCCAACCGCATCACATTGACGAACTCCTGGATTGATGACTTCCATTGCAGTTTTCATAGCGCTTTCAGAAATTTTTGCAGCTGATTTCATATAATTAATTTCTGCATCAGATTTTGTAAATCTTGCCCAATTCACTAATCGATCACTGTCTTTTAATTTAGCATTTGGCAATCCTTGTTTTATTTTTTCATAACAAAAAGCTGTGAAATAGTGAGCATCCATCTCCAACCCTATTGATAGTTTATCCCATTTTCTTTCTTTAATTATTTCAACTAATCTATCGTAAGGATGTTTGGGCCAAGTATGAATGTACTCTTCATCATACACTAAAATATTTTCATCTTTTAAATAAGTTTTTATATAAGCACCACCTGCATCTTGAGCTCTTACAAAACATAATGGTTCATCTGCATTTACATGAACGATTGCACATTGAGCATAATAGAATGACCAGGCGTCATAACCAGTTAAATAATATAAATTATTTGTGTCATGAGAAATTAAAAGTTCGATACCTTTTTCTTGCATCATTTTTTGAACTTTTTTTAATCTTTGTTTGTATTCTTCTTTAGTAAATGACATTAGTTTGCCTCAAATAGTTTTCCAAATCCCTCAACAGAATTATTTTTATTTATTTTTACAAGAGTATCCCA
This sequence comes from Candidatus Pelagibacter sp., assembly GCF_965262185.1. Classification (GTDB taxonomy): domain Bacteria; phylum Pseudomonadota; class Alphaproteobacteria; order Pelagibacterales; family Pelagibacteraceae; genus Pelagibacter. The sequence continues at coordinate 1,232,147 of NZ_OZ253498.1, read as the reverse complement.
AATTAATGCTTGATTACTAGATAAAACTACTGTGTTTAATTTTTTTTCAAGTTTATCAATAATTGGCAACACAGGTAGTGCCGTACATGAAACAAACAAAGCCCCTGCCCCATTTAAATCAATTTTAGATAATACGTCATATAAATAATCTTGATCTACTTTACCAATGTCATAATCAGCCTCGATATCAAAGTAAGAATTAGAAGTAATTTCAAATCCCTCAGTTTTAAAATATTCTAAAACCTCATCATTTAGTTTTTTGCTATAAGGTGTAAACAAAGAAATTTTATTTATATTTAATTTTTTTAAAGCTTTAATTGCTGCAGTGCTAGGAGTTGTAACATCAGCCATTGGTTTTGCTGCTTTTACTTTTTGTTCAATTGAATTATATCCAGCAGCAATAGTTCCAGAGGTACAACCATAAACAACACAATCTATATCTTGATCTGGTAAAATATCTTTTGCAACCTCTGTTACTTTATTAGACATTTTAATCAGATTTTCTCTGGTTAAAGGATTGTAACACTCAATACGGTTAACAAAAAAATCGATTTCCCTGTCTTTTATTACATTGATGAAATCTCTCTCGATCATAAAGTCACTTGCAAGAGCTATTAAACCAACTCTTGGGTTTGATTTGCTAATGTATTTTGGATCTATTTTTGTTGAATTCATATTTTAAAAGATGAATATATCAGAAGTTCTTTAATAATCATTAATATTAAACTAACGACATGAATTTAAAAGATACCTTCATTGCATCATTGGTTCCGATTTTTTTAGGTTTTGGTTTTGTTATTGCAAAACCAGCTTTCGATTCTTTTCCACCAATTTTGTTAATGGGTTTGAGATTTATCTTTGCGGCATCAATTTTAATATGGTGGTTTCCAATACCTAGAGGATATTTGTTAAAAATCTTCATAGCTTCTTTAATAGCCAACACATTACAATACAGCATTACTTACTCTGGCTTAGATTTAATTGATGCATCTGCTGCCGTTTTATTAGTTCAAACAGAAGTGCCGTTTGGAGTTATTTTTGCATTCTTTATGCTTAAAGAAAAACCTACAGTTAGGGCTTTAATTGGTATTGGTATAGCGTTTATCGGTGTTTATGTTTTAACTGGCTCACCAAATTTAGATGGAAAAATTATTGGTATTGGATTGACTATACTAGGCTCTGCTATTTGGGCTCTTGGTCAAGTAATGGTGAAACCTTTAAGTAAAGAAATTAATCCTTTAGCATTGGTTGCTTGGATGGCATTATTTTCTGGTCCAATTTTAATATTACTATCAGCAATCATTGATGGAAATACTATAAATTATATCACTAATGCAAAAATTGATCATTGGATAATTGCAATTTACATTGGTTTTATAATGCAGCCTGTAACATATGGTTGCTTTTATTATGTCATAAAAAATAATCCTATTTATAAAGTTCTACCAATTGTAACTATGGGAATTCCTCCAACAGGATTGTTAGCTGCAATTTTTCTTTTAGGAGAAGAGCCAACCAAAGAACTATTCATTGGTGGAGTAATAATAATTATTGGTGTCATATTAATAGTTTTTACAAAAAATAAAAAAGAAGAGGTAAAATAATGAAGATAGGTTTTATTGGTCTAGGAAATGTGGGTGCTAAACTTGCAGGAAGTTTATTAAGAAATGGGTTTGATTTAACTGTAAGAGATGTAGATCAAAATTTAACAGATCAATTTAAAAATTTAGGTGCAAAAGTTGCAAACTCTGGAAAAGAACTTGCAGAACAAGTTGATCTTGTAATTACTTCTTTACCATCTCTAAAAGTAAGTGCAGAAGTTATGGAAGCTGAAGATGGAGTGCTTCAGGGCCTTTCTGAAAATAAAATCTGGCTTGAAATGAGTACTACCGATGAAGCTGAAGTAAAGAGAATTGGTGAAAAAGTAATTGCGAAAAATGCTGCCCCTTTAGATGGCCCTGTAAGTGGTGGTTGTCATAGAGCTGCAACAGGAAATATTGCAATTTTTGTAGGTGGTGAGAGAAGAGCATTTGAAAAAATTTTACCTGTCTTAACAGTCATGGGTAGAAAAATCTTACATACTGGTGAGCTAGGTACAGCAAGTACTCTTAAAGTAATTACAAATTATTTAGCCTCAGTACATTTGATTGCTTTAGGAGAAGCTTGGACGGTTGCTAAAAAATCTAACCTAGATCTTGAAAAGACCTTTAAGGGAATTGCCGCATCATCAGGAAATTCATTTGTTCACGAAACAGAAAGTCAGGTAATTTTGAATGGTTCATATAATATTAATTTTACAATGGATTTAGTTTTAAAAGATACAGGTTTATTTGATGATCTAGCGAAAAAGTTAAATGCTCCACTGGAGATATCTCCAAAAGTTGTTGAAATATTTAAAGATGGACAAAAAAAATATGGATCTAGAGCGTGGTCTTCTATGATTGTAAAAAGAATGGAAGATATAAACAACATTGATTTTAGAGCTAAAGGTTTCCCAGAAGAATTAGTTGATAATGAGCCTGAGGAAAAAGGATATGAAATCTAAATAGTATGCTAAAATAAAATCATGTTAGACAAAAGAAAATTTTATATTGATGGTGAATGGGTAGATCCAGTTAAAAAAAATGATTTTGATGTTATCAATCCATGTAATGAAGATCCTTGTGCAGTAATTTCTCTAGGATCCACTGAAGATACAAATAGAGCAGTAAAAGCTGCAAAAACAGCATTTGAAACTTGGAAAGAAACCTCAAAAGAGGAAAGAATTAAATTATTAGAAAAATTATTAACTATTTATAAAAAAAGATTTAATGAAATGGCAGAAGCTATTTCATTAGAAATGGGTGCTCCAATGGATTGGTCGACTGATGTTCAAACTGCATCAGGGAGAGATCATATAGAAGATTTTATATTAAGACTTAAAAATTTTAACTTTGAAGAACATTTTGATGAAAAATCAAATAACCATATTTGTTATGAACCAATTGGAGTTTGTGGATTAATAACTCCTTGGAATTGGCCAATAAATCAAATTGCTCTTAAGGTTGCTCCAGCATTTGCAACTGGATGTACTATGATTTTAAAACCTTCAGAAATTGCTCCGATATCAGGAATGTTATTTGCTGAAATGATCCATGAAGCTGGTTTTCCAAAAGGAGTTTTTAATTTAGTAAATGGTGATGGGGTCGGAGTTGGAACAGATATTTCAAGTCATCCTGATATTGATATGGTTTCATTTACGGGTTCAACAAGAGCTGGAAGATTGATTTCAAAAAACGCTGCAGAAACAATAAAGAGAGTCTGTTTAGAACTTGGAGGAAAAGGTGGAAATATAGTTTTTGCAGATAGTTATAAAAATGCAGTTCGCGATGGCATAAGAAACGTAATGAGTAACTCAGGTCAATCCTGTGATGCACCTACAAGAATGCTAGTTGAAAAATCAATTTATCAAAGAGCTGTAGATGATGCGGTTGATGAGGCAAATAAAATAGGAGTCGACCAAGCATCTAAAAAAGGAGATCATATAGGACCTGTTATTTCAAAAACTCAGTACGATAAAATAATTGGTTTGATTGAAAGTGGAATTAAAGAAGGTGCAACATTAGCAGCAGGAGGCCCTGAATTGCCTAATGGGTTGAACAAAGGTTATTTTATTAAACCGACAATTTTCACAGATGTTACAAATGAAATGAGAATAGCAAAAGAAGAAATATTTGGTCCAGTTTTATCAATTATTCCATTTGAAACTGAAGATGAGGCAGTTAATATTGTTAATGATACTTCATATGGTTTAGGAAATTATTTACAAACTGAAGATAGAGAAAAGGCTCATAGAGTTGCAAAAAAACTAAGATCAGGCTGCGTTTATATAAACGGAAATGCCGCAGACGCAGGAACTCCATTTGGAGGATATAGGCAATCAGGAAACGGAAGAGAGGGAGGTGTTTGGGGTCTTGAAGAATATCTAGAGGTAAAAACTGTAACTGGCTGGAATTAATTTAATTAATTTATGCACCTAATCCATCGTGGGATCATCAATAAAAATCACAAAGAAAACTTACTAAAATCTTTTCTACAATCATTTAAAAAAGGATATGGAATTGAAACAGATATTCATGCAACAAAAGATGAAAAATTTATTTGTTTTCACGACTTTACTCTAAAGAGAATTTTTAAAGATAAATCTAGTATAAAAAACTTAAATTATTCAGATATTGAAAAAATAACTAAAAAAAAAATACCACTATTAAATGATATTCTTAAAGCATCAAAAAATAAGTATTTTTTGTTTATTGAAATAAAACCAATTTTTTCGAAAAAAATCTTAAAAAAACTAGTAAGTGAAACTTCTGATTATTCTAAATGTGTATTTATTTCTTTTAAACACAAAAATATTTATGACCTTTTAAAAATTAATAAAAAAATTAAAGTTGGACTTTCTTTTCATCCACCATCAAGTATTAAATCAATCATCAAAAAATCATTAAATAAAAATATAAATTGCTTAGTTTTAGATAAATCATATTTAGAAAATAAAAGTATAAAGAAGATTAATAAGGATAAGTATTTTTATACAATCAAAACTAAATCTGAGTTTAAAAAATATAATAAAGAAAATAATCTTATTTTTGAAAATTTATAATTATCTTTTTAGATAATTTAATCTGCCAACTATTTCGTCTCGATCCATATAATAACCTTGCAGATGCCTATGACCAGAATTTGGATTAAATTCAGTTCTACCATGAAGAACTCTTCTATTGTTAAATGAAAAAATATCACCAGGCTCTAATCTAAAATTAATTTGATATTTTGGATCGTGAAGAAGATTTCCAAATCTATGATGAGCTTTGTAAGCTTTTTCCATTACCTCTGGACTACAATCTAAAACATCCATTGTTGCAACACTAAATCTTACATCATTAAAATCACCATCTTTAGTTAAAGTTATTGCTGGTGCATGAAAGTGTCTGTGTGCTTCTTGTGTATAATCTTTGTCTTTAAATTTAAATGGTACATTAACCAATGTATTGAATATTTCACTTTCGTTTTCTCTTAAATAATCGGCAACTTTAAACGCATCTATTGCTGAAGAATTTCCCCCTTCTGCAGAATTTATAAGACAATGAAGAAACTGATACCCTGGAGGATTTTCAAACCAAGGTAAATCCATATGATTTCTCAATGCATGAGCTGTGTATGCCGAATTATTTGGTTTTGGAATGTTAATTACTTCAAAAGGTGTTTTAAAAAATGTTTCACGAGTATGACTTATTCGTTTTAATACATTTAATCCTGAATTTTTTTCAACTGGTGAATTCTTTACAATAGCTATCCCTGTATGATGCAAAAGTTCCAACCATTTAATTAATCCGTCATCAGAACTTATAATTTCATCATGTTCAATTTGAATAGATTCTAAATTTTTTTCAAGGGAACTATCCCAAAGTTTATAGGGAGAAATATACTTTTGTTTGTGTTTTAAAGTATAACAATTTTCTCGAAGCCATTTAGGATCATAATAGCTTGTATGATCTCCTTCACTCCATTCAATTTCTAACTTTCCGTCTGCACTAAGAGAATATTTTTTTGGATTAATATTTTGTGATACATTCAAAATATTAAACATTCGGTGTCTTGAGTCTTTGTCATGAGCAGTTGGGCAATTATCTCTCAACCAAAGATAATTAAATTTGCTCTCTTCGCCATCACTCCAAATAACTTTTAGATAAGTAGAATTTTTTTCAAGTTTAGAAATTGCACTCACTCTTAATCTTTATATAAATGGATATCCAAATCAACTCAATTATGGGTTGTATTATAAATTCAAGGCTTGTTTTTTGTGTTTATTCATTATTAAATCATTGAATTAAAACTTAACCTTAAGGAGATAATTTAATGAAGTTTTTAAAAAGATTAACTATCTCAATTTTCCTTTTATCATCTTTAGTTGTTAGTAATGCTAATGCAGGTGAATGTAAGGCTAGATTGGGAGATTTCGACTGGAGTAGTGCAAATATCCATACAGCGATTACACAGTTTATTCTTGAAAAAGGATATGACTGCGAAGTTTCAGTAACTAAAGGAAGTACTACACCTATTATGGCTGCACACTATGACAAGCAGTTGGATGTCATTACTGAAGTTTGGTATGACAATATCATAGCTAACTACGAGCCACACGAAAAAGCTGGTACTATTAAAAATATTGGAGTGAACACTCCAGACTCTCAACAAGCTTTTTACGTTGATAAGGCAACAGCTGATAAATACAATTTAAAATCTGTAGAAGATATGAAAGATCCAAAAATAGCTGCACTATTTAAAGATCCAGAAGATCCATCTAAAGGAAGAATGACTAGCTGTATTTCTGGTTGGACTTGTTACACGGTTAACATGGTTAAACAAAAAGAATATGGTTTAGATGAATTCTACACTAATTTTGACCCAGGTTCTGGTGGTGCATTAGATGCTGCTATTGCAGGTGCTTTTGCAAAGAAAAAACCTATTTTTACTTACTACTGGGCACCAACTGGTTTAATGGGAAAAGTTGATCTTGTTAGATTAAGTGAACCTGCTTTTGATTCAGATTGTTGGAACAGAATGTCTGCAGTTGTAGAGGATATCAAAGCAAATGGTCCAGATGCTTATAAACCTAGCTGTGCTTGCGAATATAGAGATATGGCTTTAACTAAATCTGTTTTAACTGATTGGGCAAAAGCTCATCCAGCTGAAACTGCATTTTTAGAAAAATATACAATTCCAACAGCTACAGTTAACAAAATGTTAGCTTTCTACGAAGATGAGTCAGATGGTGACATGGAATTAACTGCTAAGGAGTTTTTAAAAACTGAAACAATGTGGAAAAGCTGGGTTCCAGCTGATGTAGCTTCTAAAGTTACTGCTGCGTTGTAGTCTTTAATTAAATTTGAAAGAGCCCTTTTTTAAGGGCTCTTTCAATAATTTGAATAAATTCATCTTATGGAAATAAAAAAAAATAAAAATTTATTTTTCAATATTGGTCTGCTGTTATTTTTTGTATGGCTATTAATTATTAGTTATAGCTCATCCAAAAGAAAACCTGACAATATAGGTGAATTATTAAACGATTTTTCATGGCTTCAAAAATGGCCAAAGTGGTTGGACCTTCCTTTAATGAAATGGATAAACATTGGTTTTAAAAAACTAAACGAAACATACGGTTTTATATTTGAAGCCATAAATAACTTTTTATTAGCTATGTTGGTTGCGCTTAAAAATTTTTTAATTTTAGCTCCATGGCCTACAGTAGTTTTAGGGGTTACGGCAATTGCATATTTTGCAAGCGGTCGTAAAATAAAGACAACTGTTTTTGTTGGCTTTTGTACTTTCTTCATTGGATTTTTACATCCAATTTTTTGGCAAAAAGCCATTGAAACAACAGCTATTATGCTAATTAGCATCTTTTTATGTTTAGTTTTTGGTATGCCTATAGGAATACTTATGTCCAGAGCTGAGAGAATAAGAAACAAAATTCTTCCAATTCTTGACTTGATGCAGACTATACCTGCATTTGTATATTTAATTCCTGGAATAATGTTGTTTGGTTTAGGAGCAGTTCCAGCAATTATTGCTACTTTTATTTATGCTGTGCCTCCTTTGGTAAGACTTACTGATCTAGGTATAAGGTTGGTTGATAAAGAAGTAATTGAAGCAGCAGATGCTTTTGGAGCAAGTAAAAAACAAAAATTATGGGGTGTACAAATGCCTCTTGCTTTACCAAACATTATGCAAGGTATAAACCAATGTACAATGATGGCTTTATCTATGGTGGTTATTGCATCAATGATTGGAACAAGAGGTTTAGGTGACGAAGTTCTGCTAGGTTTACAGCAGCTAAATGTTGGTAGAGCTGCAGAAGCAGGAATTGCGATAGTGCTTTTGGCTATTGTACTTGATAGAATAACTCAATCTTACGGAGAAACTTTACAAGAAAGACGAGCTCCAGAAAAAAAGAAAGGTAAATAATGTCTAAAATAGAGATTAAAAATGTTTACAAAATTTTTGGAAATAATCCTCAATCTGTAATGCCGATGGTAAGAGATGGTGCAAACAAAGAAGAGGTTTTGGAACAAACTGGACACACAGTTGGACTTGATAATGTTTCATTGAATATTGAAGAAGGCGAAACGTTTGTATGTATGGGTCTTTCAGGATCAGGAAAATCTACACTGATTAGACATCTCAACAGGTTGATTGATCCAACTGATGGAGAAATTTTAGTTGAGGGAACAAATGTGATGTCATTCAACAAAGAACAACTTATTAATTTTAGAAGACATAAAATGAGCATGGTGTTTCAAAGATTTGGATTATTCCCTCATAAAACAGTTTTGCAAAACATAGGTTATGGTTTGGAAATGCAAGGAAAACCTGAAGATGAAAGAGACAGAGTTGCGATGGAAAAAATTGAAGCTGTTGGATTAAGTGGATTTGAAAATCAATTTCCAAATCAGTTATCAGGAGGAATGCAACAACGTGTTGGCTTAGCAAGAGCTCTTGCTACTGACAGTGATATTATGCTTATGGATGAAGCTTTCAGTGCGTTAGATCCCTTGATTAGAAGTGACATGCAAAAACAGTTACTTGATCTTCAATCAGAATTAAAAAAAACTATTGTATTTATTACACACGACTTGGATGAGTCTCTTAGACTTGGTGATCATATTGGAATATTAAATGCTGGAAAATTAGTTCAAGTAGGAACACCTGTAGATATCATAATGAACCCAGCTGATGATTATGTAAAGGCCTTTGTAAAAGATGTTAACAGAGCAAAAGTTATTAAAGCCAAAGTTGTTATGAAAGATATTAACAATGCTAATGATATAGATAAATCTAGTTTAATAAAAGTAAATGAAGATCAGTTTATTGAAGAATTCCTACCACAAATAGTTTGTTCAAATTCTAACTGTGAAGTGGTTGACAAAAATGGAAATGTTAAAGGTTATATATCTAACAAAGAATTGCAGTCATCTTTAACAAAATCATAATTAATGGTTAATCAATCATTAAAGAATAAAAAAATAATTATTTCAGCAGGTGCATCTGGTATTGGGTGGGCTACAGCAAAAGTATGTCTTGATAAAGGTGCTATAGTATTCATATGTGATATTGATAAAAAACATTTATTGAAAGCAAAAAAACATAAACTAAATAAGAAAAAACTTTTTGTTTACGAGTGTGATGCTTCAGATGAAAATAAAGTTAAAGAATTATTTGCCCAGATAAATAAAAAAACTAAAAAAATTGATTGTTTAATTAATAATGTTGGCGTTGCTGGTCCAACTGGAACTATTGAAAAATTAAAATCCAAAGATTGGGAAAATACCTTAAAGGTAAATGTTATAAGTCATTTTTATTTTACTAAACTTGCAATTCCAATGCTTAAAAAAAATAAAGGTGGATCTATTATAAATTTATCCTCTGGTGCTGGTATTATGGGATTTCCTCTAAGATCTCCCTATGCTGCAAGTAAATGGGCAATAGTTGGGGTTACTAAAACATTGGCGATGGAACTAGGTAAATTTAAAATAAGAGTAAATGCTATATGTCCTGGAACAATTAAAGGTGATCGAATGGTTAGAGTTATTAGAGATAAATCAAAGTTTTTGAAAATTTCAAAAAAACAAATTGAGAAAGAATTTGTATCAATGGCTTCAATGAACTGTTGGATCTACGAAGAAGATATCGGAAAAATGTGCAGTTTTCTAATCTCAAACGAAGCTGAGAGAATTTCTGGTCAAATAATTGGTGTGGACGGAAACGCTATAAGATTAGACTAATTAGCAAATCTTTTAAACTTAGGAAGCTTATCATTAATTTTATAAAAATCTGATTTAGTTCCTACAAAAATATTTCTCATAGTTTTTAAACCTGTTTTTCCATTAAATAATCCTGCTGCTATAGATATGTTATCCGCTGGTTTGAACTTGAAAAAAATACTCGCACCACATTTATTACAAAAACCTCTTTTTGCATTTTTAGAGGATTTATACCATCTTAGTGTTTTTTTACTTTGAAACTTGATGTCTTTTTCTTTTATGTTTGTATAAGCTCCAAATGTTCCATGTGTTTTTCTGCATTGAATGCAATGACAATTTGATACATTTCTTAGCTTGCCATTTGTTTTGAATTTTACACCGTTGCATAAACAGCTAGCAATTAAAGATTTTTTCATAAGTTTATCTACCCTCTAATTTTCTTTTCATATTTACTTCTCAATTTTTGCAAATCAACTAGATATTGGTCTCTTATATTTGAAATCCTCTCAATTGATTTTCCTTTTGCTTGTTTGGCTGTCCCTGAAATCAACCTTAATGACAATTTTTTTGTAAGTTTTGGTGCCTTTAATTTTGTCCATGGAAGTTTTAGTGCAGGTCCGAACTGTTCTAACATATGCTTCATTCCCGACTTACCTCCAGCAAGATGAAAGGTTAAAAATGTACCCATTAAAGACCATCTCAAACCAGGCCCATCTTCAATTGCTCTATCCAATTCTTCTGTGGTTGCATATCCTTCATTAATAATATGCAAACCTTCTCGCCATAGTGCTTCTTGTAATCGATCAGATAAATAACCAGGTAATTCACTTTTTACCATAATTGGATTCATTGAAATTGATTTATAAAAAGCTTTAGCAATATTTAAGTTTTTTTTTGAAGTTTTTTTTCCAGGTACAATTTCTACAGCAGGCAACAAATATACTGGGTTAAAAGGGTGTCCTATCAAACCTCTTTCTGGATTTTTACATTTTGAATATATTCTTGTAGGCAACAAACCTGATGAACTTGAAGAAATTATAGAATTCGGTTTTGCATATTTTCCGATAATATTCATTAATTTTGTTTTTAAAGAATAATTTTCTGTAGCACATTCTTGAATAAAATCTGCGTTATTTAGTGTTTTTTCTATAGAAGTGAAAAAATGAAAATTTTTTAAATTTAATTTTTTTTTATTAAATAATTTTTTTACAAAAGGCCAAGTTCTTTTTATTTCTAAAATTAAATTTTTTTTTAATTTTATATCTTTGTCAAAAGCGTACACAATTTTGTTATGTGCTAAGCAACGAATAATCCACCCTACTCCAATTACGCCCGTACCAATTACTGCTACTTTATTAATTTTGGACATTACTTGTGTTTAACAAGTTTTAACTTTTGTCTAGTTTCGGCGGGAGTCATTGGTGAGTAACCAATCTCATCTACAATTCTTACAGCTTTTTCAACTAATTGTGCATTGGTGGCAAGTTTTCCTTTTGATAAATATAAATTATCCTCAAGACCTACTCTTGGGTTACCTCCCATTAAAACCGTTTGAGCAACAAATGGCATTTCATTTTTTGAAATTGCAAAACCAGACCAAACACCCTCTTTTGGCATAATATCTTTCATTGCTTGCATAGCTAATGTTGTTGCAGGTGCTCCCCATGGTATTCCTAAACACATTTGAAACATTGGCGGGTCACTTAATAATCCCTCTTTATATAATTGAGCACCAAACCACATGTTTCCTAAATCAAATGCTTCTATTTCTGGTTTAACACCTATTTCTTTTAATTTTTTTGCAGCTTTTCTTAAATCATTTGGTGTATTAACTGTAATAACTGAGCTATCACCAAAATTTAATGTTCCTGCATCTAATGTGCAAATTTCAGGTAAAAACTGTTCAGCATTTGCAATTCTTTCCATAACATTTGCCATATCTGTCATAGGTCCAAATTCTAAAGGATTGTCTCCCTGACCAATATCTAGATCTCCACCCATTCCAGTTGTTAAATTTAAAATAACATCTGTGTCACTTGAACGAATTCTATCTACAACTTCTTTGTATAATTCTAACCTTCTACTTGGAGTACCATCTTCCTCTCTTACATGAATGTGTGCTATTGCAGCTCCAGCTTTAGCAGCTTCAATCGAAGCTTTTGCGATTTGTTCAGGTGTTTTTGGTAAATCAGGATGCTTACTTGCAGTATCTCCTGACCCAGTCACAGCACATGATATGAATACCTTATTGTTCATTTTAAGTAAGATTTATACTATTATAAAAAGGACGAGGGAATAAAAAAATGTCATTTCACATAATAGATCAAACAATCAAAAAAGAATGGACCGATTACAATGATCACATGAACATGGCTTACTATGTCCTGGTTTTTGATCAGACTTGGGAGGTAATTCTTGAAAAATTTAAGATGGGTGAAAAATCTGCAAAAGATACTCAACGAAGTACTATGGTTGTTGAAACCCGAACTACTTATGATGGAGAAGTTAAAGAAGGAGATGAGGTTGAAATTGTTTTAACCTTTTTTGATCATGATAAAAAGAGACTACATTTCAAAATGGAAATGATTGAAAAATCATCAAAAAAATTATCTGCAACCATTGAAATGTTATCTCTCTATATTGATCTTAGTAAAAGAAAAGTTACAGAATTTGAGGACGAAAAAATTAAAATTATGGACGACTTTATAAATGAAAATAAAAATGAATTTAATTCTGATAATTTAACAATTATAGGAAAACTTAAAAAATGATTGATGTAAAATTATTATCAGGGGCATTAGGTGCAGAAATAAATGGAATTAATCTAACTGATGTTTCAGATGAAAATTTTAAAAAAATAAATGATCTATTGTTAGAACACAAAGTTATTTTTTTTAGAGATCAACCTTTAACCACTGAACAGCATATTGCATTAGCTGCAAAGTTTGGCCCATTAGAAACGCATGCATATGTTAAAGGCCGAAGTGAATTTCCTGAAATTGTAAGAATAATTAAGAAACCTGATGAAAAAACACAATGGGGCGAAGGTTGGCATTCAGATGTTAGTTACAATAAAAAGCCAACAAAGGCAGTTGTTTTAAAATCAATTAAAATTCCTCCAGTTGGAGGGGATACTGTTTTTTCAAATATGGAACTTGCATGGGAAACATTAGATGATGATATGAAAAATAAGATTAAAGATAAAAAAGCTGTTCATTCATCAAGAGGTGGAGGGTTTTTCCTAGATAAATATAAAGCAATGGAGAGCAATGGAAATATGGATGAATACTCAAATACTCATCCAATTTTAAGAACTCATCCCGAAACAGGTAAAAAAATTCTTTTTGTTAACTGGACCTATACAAAAGAAATAGTTGGCATGGATAAAAAAGAAAGTGATGAGATATTAAATTATTTATTTGAACATCAAGCTAGATTAGATCTTACTTGTAGATTTAAATGGACAGAAAATGCAATTGCGATCTGGGATAATAGAAGTGTTCAACACTATGCTATTGCTGATTTTTATCCAAATAAAGGGCTTGGTTTTGAAAGAGTAATGGATCGTATAGCTGTTGAAGGAGATAATCCGCAATAATTAATGAAGATAATTTATAAAATCATTTCAAATTTTATAAATAATAAATCTTTATACATTGGTGAGAAAGTAACTATGTCAGAACATATGATTCAGTCAGCCATGCTTGCTGAAAAAGCTAAATGTAATGATGATTTAATTTGTGCATGTTTGCTTCATGACTATGGTCATTTTCTTTTAGAAGATCCTGAAGAATTAGTTAAAAATAAATTAGACGGAGAGCATGAAAATATTGGATATCAGTATTTAAAAAAATTTTTTGGACAAAAAATTGTTGAGCCAATTAAATACCATGTTTTGGCTAAACGTTATTTGGCTCGAGACAAAAAATATTTTGATTTTTTATCAGATGCGTCAAAAATAAGCCTCAAGTTGCAAGGCGGAGTTTTAAATGACAAAGAAAGTAAAAAGTTTGAGAATAAATCTTACTTTAAGCCATCAATTCTTCTTCGAAAATTTGATGAAGCCGCTAAAAGAAACGATATAAAAATGAAATCTATTCATGACTATGAAAAGTTGTTAAGTTCCAAACTTATATGAATTTCGATTATTTAATAATTGGTGCTGGAAGTGCAGGCTGTGTACTTGCAAATCGATTAACAGAGAACAATCAGAACAATGTAGCAATATTTGAAGCTGGGAAACCCAGTGATATTTGGAAAGTCAACATGCCACTTGCGATTTTATATACAATGCATGATCCAAAATATAACTACAAATATTATTCAGAACCAGAACCTCATTTACATAATAGAAGATTATTTTGTCCAAGAGGAAAAATGATTGGCGGATGTTCTGCTCATAATGGAATGGTATTTGTAAGAGGAAACCCAAATGATTATCAAAGGTGGGCATCTTTTGGATTGGACGACTGGTCGTATGAAAAAGTACTTCCTTATTTCAAAAAAATTGAAACCTGGTCTGAAGGAGAAAATGAATATCGAGGTGGTAGTGGAATATTGCCAGTAAACCAATCTAAAAATAAAAATCCGTTGTTCAAAGCGTTTGTCGATTCAGCTGGCGAGGCTGGTTATAAAATAAACAACGACATGAATGGTAAAGAACAAGAAGGTTTTGGAATGTACGATGTTACTATTCACAATGGTGAAAGAGCAAGTGTATCTAAATATTATTTAAATCCTGCCAAAAAAAGAAAAAACCTAAAAGTATTCACAGAAGCTTTTGTTGAGAGAATTATATTTGATGGAAAAAAAGCAATTGGAATTGAAGTAAAAATCAAAAATAAAATCGAAAAGATTTATGCTAATAAAGAAGTGATTTTAAGTGGAGGTGCAATTAATTCACCACAATTACTAATGCTTTCTGGAATTGGTCCAAGCCAACACTTAAAAGACAAGGGAATTGATGTTGTTCATAACTTAGAGGGTGTTGGAAAAAACTTACAAGATCATTTAGAAACTTATGTTCAGCAAGAATGCAAAACTAAAGATACCTTATACTCATACGTTAATAAGTTAAATATGGTTAGAATTGGAATTCAGTGGTTTTTGAATAGAAGTGGACCCTGCTCTACCTCTTTTTTAGAAGCTGGCGGTTTTTGTAAATCGTCTCCAGAAAGAGAATATCCAAATATTCAATTTCATTTTTTTCCTGCTTTTGTAATTGATCACGGATTAGTCGACCCAGATAGGCATGGTTACCAATTACATGCTAGTCCAAACCATCCAAAAAGTAGAGGTCATATAACTTTAAACAGTTCAAACCCTTATGATTATCCGAAAATTCAATTTAATTATCTAGAACATGAGGATGATTTAAAGCAAACCATAGAATGTATTCATGTAGCTAGAAAAATTTTAGGGCAAGATTCTCTGAAGCCTTTTGCGGGAAAAGAAATTGGACCAGGAGAACATGCTCAAACTAATGATTTATTCGAAGAATACGTCAGATCTAAAGCTGAGACTGCTTACCACCCGTCTTGTACTTTAAAAATGGGTGTAGATAATATGGCTGTTGTAGATCAAAAACTAAAAGTTCATGGAGTTGAAAATCTAAGAGTAGTTGATGCGTCTGTAATGCCTGAAATTACAAGTGGAAACCTAAATGCTCCAACATTAATGATTGCTGAAAGAGCATCCGAATTTATTTTAAATTAAAATTACTTATTACGATAAACTGAAATTAAACAAATAATTTCAAACATTATAGAAGCTGCAACCATTGCTGTAATTTGATTTGGACTATCTTTTGTTGGCATTAAACAAGCAACATCACCACCAATAACATTTTTTCCTTTTAAACATTGAATAAGTTTTCTTGCCTCATCCATATTAAATCCTTTATATGCAGGTTCTATATTTGCTACTCCTGGAGCTACTGTTGGATCTAAACAATCTAAATCGAAAGTAACATAAATTGGATTGTCACCTAGTCTATCTAAAATCATTTTCACACATTTTTCATGACCCCATTCTCTATATTCATCCATTGTAATTACTTGATAACCAATATCGTAACTCGCCTGTAACCAATCTAATGTTCTTGGATTTCCTCTGATACCTATCTGCGTACTTGTATGTGGATCAACATTTCCTTGTTTAACTAAATAAGAAGCCCAATGTGCTGCTGATTTTTTTGCACCCAAAAAATGATCTAATTTTTCAAAACAATCTGTATGGGCATCAAAATGTAGGAATGTTATTTTTTTTCCTTTAGTTAATTTAGAATTCTTTTTTGCTAAACTTTGAACAATTCCACCAGTTACTGAATGATCGCCACCAATTGAAACAACTGGCTTTTCTGCTTGTTCAATATGATCATAAAATGCTGAAATTCTTTCTATACATTTTTCATTATCATTAGCTTCTGGAAAAGGAACATCTCCCAAGTCGTGAATTTTATTTTCTTTCCAAGGATCAATTTTGTAATCAAAGTGAGATCGTCTCAACATTGCAGAAATATTCCTAACTGCTCTTGGGCCTAAATGTTGATCTCTTTCTGTAGTTCCATTTCCTGTGCTATGTGGAACACCAACTAGTGCAATGTCACAATTCTTGGGATCTGGATCATTTTTGCACCTAAATAAAGTTGGAATACCCCACCAATATAGGGTTTCCATCATTATCTTATCTTCTTCTGAAATCATGAATTGAATATTGCATAAATAATAAAAATATAAAGATGAATAATTATTTGATATAGAGCGTAAATGAGTACCTCAAACAATAATCCTAAAGGAATATTCTTCATATTGATTGCTATGATAGTTTTTTCTGTCCAGGACGGAATTATGAAGCATATTTATAATTTTGTTTCTCTTTATGAAATTTACCTAATAAGAACTGTAGTAAGTTTTGTGTTTATTTTATTATTTTTAATAATTACAAAAAAACCAATAGTATTCAAAAGCCAATATCCCCTTTTAACTTTTACCCGTGTAATACTTTTTTTCTTTGGTTTCAGTTCTTTTTATGTTTCTTTGACTGTGTTACCGCTTGGTACTGCTACAGCTTTATTTTTTGTTACTCCATTTTTAATTACAATTTTTGCTCATTTTTTTTTAAAAGAAGAAATAGGATTGAGAAGATGGTCTGCTGTAGTTGTGGGATTTATTGGAGTTTATGTAACATTAAATCCTGATTTTAGTAATTTTAACTATTTAAGCTTATTACCTATTTTATGTGCGCTTTGTTACTCGTTATCTATGATTATAATAAAAAAAACATCTGATAAGGATAGTGTTTATACTCAAACATTTACATTTTACATTGGATCAATAATTATAAGTATAATTTTTTATTTTGTCATTGGTGATGGTCAATATAACAATTCAGATCATCCAGCTTCTCAATTTATATTTAGGGAATGGTTTGTTGATTTTAACTCTAATATTCTATTAATGACTGCAACTGGAGTAACAGCAACTCTTGCATTTCTTTTTTTATTTACAGCTTATAGTATAGCTTCTCCAGCTGTTGTTTCACCTTTTGAATATTCAATATTATTTTGGTCACCGCTTGTAGGTTGGTTATATTTTGATGAAATACCTTCATTAAATACGGTGATAGGAATTTTAATAATAGTATCAAGTGGTGTGTATATTTTTATGCGTGAAAAGGCACAAAATCAATCTATTGCTACAGAAAAACCTCTTAGATAAATGACAAAAGATAATAATTCTAAAGGTATAATTTTAATAATAATTGCAATGTCCTTATTTGCGATGCAAGACTCTTTAATAAAATATATTTTTGAGAAAGCCTCTCTTTATGAAATTTTTTTTGGAAGATATTTTGTTGCAGCTATTTTACTTTTTAGTTACATAAAATTTAGAAATCAGAAAGTTTCACTAAAAACTTACTATCCTGTTTGGACAATTGTTAGAGTGGTTCTTCACTTTTTGGCATTTTCAGCTTTCTTTATTTCTCTTACTTACATGCCACTTGCAACTGCAAATGCCTTATTTTTTTCTTGTCCTTTTTTTGTATCTATTTTTGCTAAATTTTTTTTAAAAGAATTTATTGGAATAAGAAGATGGTCAGCAATTGTATTTGGTTTCATAGGAGTTTTTATTGTACTAGACCCAAACTTTTCTGACTTTGAATACAAAAGTTTGCTTCCAGTGTTATGTGCATTTTTTTATGCTGCATCAATGACCATAACTAAATATACGTCAGATAAAGATGACGTGAATACTCAATTATTTTATTTTTATTTAATAGCCCTAATTTTATGTGGTCTGATTTATTTGTTTATGGGAAATGGACAATTAAATAATCCAGACTTTGATCCAACCACGCAGTTTATTTTTAGAGAATGGTTTTCAAATATTGAATATACATGGAAATTTATCTTATTTTTTGGTTTTGTTGCCTCTATTGCTTTTCTTTGCATATTTTCAGCTTACATTGTTGCTTCTCCTTCTGTAGTTTCTCTGTTTGAATATTCATTAATTATAATGTCTATGATACCTGGATATTTTTTATTTAATGAAATTCCGTCTGGCAGAACATTTTTTGGAGTTGCGTGTATAATAGCTGCTGGAATTTATATTTACTTTAGAGAAAAAGCTAGAGATCAATATATTGCAACAGAAACACCAGTAAGAAGATGACTAAAACATATATACCAACCATAAATATATCTTCACTAATTAAAAATAATTTTGAAACTCAGAGAGCATTTAAAACAATTAAAGAAATTGAAAAAGCTTGTATCAAAGTTGGTTTTTTTCAAATTACAGGTCATGGAATTAATTTAAAAGTAATTAAAAAAACATGTGGAGTTGGCAATAAATTTTTTAATTTACCAGATAACAAAAAGAGGAAATTAGCTCCCAAAAAATGGAATAAAAAAAATAAAAATCTATATAGAGGATATTTTCCTAATGATGTAAATGGAAAAGAAGGTTTGGATATAGGTGATTTAAAGGTAACTAAAAAATATTCATCAAATCTAAACAATCAATACATAGAGTTTCTTAATCTAGGGAAATGTTTAAATAAAAACTCAATAAGCATTTTAAATAAATATTTTGATAAAATTTATAGATTGAGTGAGACGTTGTTTAAAAGTGTAATAAAACTTAATAAAAAAAATCCTGATATTTCTGGTAAAGCTTTTTCAAGATTAAAAACATTAAGCACATTAAGATTTAATTATTACCCTAACCAAACAAAACCAGTGGAAATATCAAAACAAGATGGGGTTGCTCTTGGATGTGAAACACATGTTGATAGTGGAATATTTACAGTTCTCTATCAAGATAGAAAAGGTGGATTGCAAGTGCAAAATAGAAAAAACAAAAAATGGTATGATGTACCATTCAACAAAAATGCTTTAGTAGTAAATACGGGAAGGGCATTAGAGTTTCTAAGCAAAGGTAAATTTAAAGCAACAAATCACAGAGTTTTATGGAATAAAAGTAAGAGACTGTCTGTTCCTTTTTTCTTTGAACCTTCCTATGATTTCAAAATGAACCAATCATTTTTGAATGGAAGTAAATTCAAAAATAATGGTGAAATTTACGAGAAATTTCTTAGTAAATCTTTAAAGAAATTTATTGAATATCAGCGTTAGTAATTATAAAGTTTAGATATAAAGCGATACATAACTCGTCGATAAATTCATAGATTTACGAAAGTGGGATCGGTCGTCTTTAAATTAACTTTTAAAGGAGGCTTTATGAAATTTGGTTATTTTTGCAATACCACTAACTGGACACACAAACCATATCATCAATTGTTAGACGAAACTAAAGAAATCACAGAATATTGTGATCAAAATAATTGGAACTCTATTTGGTTTACTGAACACCACTTTAATCATGAAGGAATGGAGTCTTGCACTAACCCAATAATGATGGGAGTAGATGCAGCTGCAAGAACAAAAAATATTAGAATAGGACAAGCTGCAAATGTAATTACATTTCACAATCCTATAAGACTTGCAGAGGATATTGCTACACTAGATCAACTTTCAAAAGGAAGAGTTGAAGTAGGTGTTGCTAGAGGAATTTATGGTAGAGAAGCAATCAATCTTAACAAAGAAGCTGATCTAAAAGACCAGGCAAAAAACTTTAGATTATTTGCTGAAACATTAGAAGTGCTAAAAAAAGCGTGGAGTGAAAAGTTTTTTAGTCATGAAGGTGAATTTTATACTTATCCTTCTCCAAATTATGTTTGGCAGCATGATATGAGTCCACCAAGTGAAGAATTTATGAACATGGAAGATAACACCATGAAAAAGATTAGTGTTGTGCCTCAACCTTTTCAAAAACCTTATCCTCCTATTCATCAAGTAGTTGACGGAATTAGATCAATTGAGTGGGCAGCTGAGAATAATATTAATATTATAATGTGGATACCAACAGTAAAAGCACTAAAGGCAAAATTTGAAGCTTATAAAAATAAAAGATCTGAGGTAACCAAAAAAAATATTCCATTAGGTGAAGGTGTATCTCTTGTCAGAGATATGTTCGTAGCTGATACAATGGAAGAGGCTAAAGAAAAAGCTGGTGAACATATGGTAAATTATATGCGTTGGGTTTGTCATTGGCGTGGTCTAGGCAATCACATGGATCCGGGTGAAGAACTTCCAGAAACCAAAGGTAAGCTGGATTTATTAAATTATGAATTTTTACACAAAAGAAATATGTTATTTGGAACACCAGAATATGTGATTGATAAAATTAATGAATTAAAGTCTGAATTAAATTTACAAAACTTGCAAGTTTGGTCGAACTTTCCTGGTGTGAAACATAAAGATTGTATGAAAAGCATAAAACTTTTTACAGAAAAAGTTATGCCTCATTTCCAAGATGATTTAGGAACTGAAGTTAAAAAAGTTTCGTGATCAAATCCAAAAAAATTATAAGCGGTGGTCAAGCTGCCGTTAGAGCTCTTAAGAGAGAAAAAACTAAACATGTTTTTGGTTTAATTGGTTCTGCAACAATGGAAATGTTTGATGCTCTTTATCATGAAAAAAGTATAAAATTTATTGGAGTTAGAGATGAGCGAACTGGAACACATATGGCTGATGGATATGCAAGAGCATCTAATAAGCATGGTGTAATTATTGCAGGTCAAAATGGACCAGGTGCAACAAATTTAGTGACTGGGGTAGCACAAGCAAAAGCCGCTTTCTCCCCTGTAGTTGCGATTGCAGGTTCTTACTCAACAAAAGATAAAATGGAAGATGCTTTTCAAGGCCTAGATCAACAATCCTTGTTTACTCCAATTACAAAAAAGACTTGGACTGTAAAAAATTCTAAGATTATTCCTAAAGTAATTGGCGATGCATTTGATTTATCAATAAAACCAAGAAGAGGACCTGTTTGTATCAATCTTCCAAGAAACATATTGGCGGAAAAAAATACTTACAATATTAATTTAAATAAACCTTCATTCTCAAGTGAAAGTAATCTTAAAGGAAATAAAGAGAGAATAAATAAAGCGACTAAATTGCTACTGAAATCAAAAAATCCCACAATAATTGTTGGGGCTGGAATTAAATATAACTCAAAATATAGAGAAGTTATTAAATTGGCAGAATTGCTTAATGTTCCAATTGTTACAGCCGCAGGTCATGGAGATGCCATACCATTTAGTCATAAATTAAATGCAGGGCAAATGGGACCAAGAGGCAATCCTGTTGCATCAAGATTAGTCAAAGAAGCAGATGTTATTTTGGCTATCGGTACTCGACTAGGATTTAATTCAACATTTTACTCTTATGAAAATATAAATAAAAAAGCAAAAATAATTCAAATTGAATTAGAAAAAAAAATGATTGGAAAGTATTTTCCAATATCAATAGGAATTCATGCAGATGCTGCAACAGCCACTGTTCAATTGTATAAAGAAATTAAAAAAGAAAAAATTAAATTAGATGTAAGAAAATGGACTGATTTATATTTAAAAGAAAGAAAAAAATTTTTAAATAATAGAGAAAATGAAAATTTAGAAAAAAACTTTCCAATCCAACCAAAAGGTTTGTTTAAACAACTAAGAAAAGTTTTGCCTAAAAATTCAGCAATCACTTTAGATGCAGGAACCTTGTGCCTACAAGCAACAGACGCTTTAGAATACTATGATCCTCCTTCTCTATTTACACCTCTGGATTTTGGACTGGTTGGTTTCTCTTTTGCTTGTGGACTTGGAGTTAAAGTTGCAAAACCCAAAAAAACAGTTGTAAGTTTGATGGGCGATGGTGGTTTTGGAATGACTATTTCTGAGTTAAGCACAGCTGTTGAATATGGAATAAATACAACAACTATAGTGATGAATAATCAAAGTTGGGGAGCCGAAAAAGCTTATCAAAAAGATTTTTTTGGTAAAAGATATTTAGGTGCTGATATAACAAGTCCATCTTTTGATAAAGTTGCAGAATTATATGGAGCAAAAGGATTTAAAGTTAAAAAAGTTTCTGAAATAAATGAAGCAGTTAGAGCAGCAGTTAAAAGCAACAAACCCTCTGTGATTGATGTTGATGTAGATCCGAAAGCATTATACAGTTTTAGAAGAGATAGTTTTCAACATAGAATTAAAAAATGAAATTAGAACTAAGAAAATTTACAAAATTTGTAGACAAAACTTTTATTGAAGGAGGCAAGGAAGCAAAAGAGCCTGTATTATTAGTATCTGTTGCTGCAGTTTTTAAAAATCCATGGCATGGTCAAGGATTTGTTGAGGACTTAAGACCAACTATTTTAGATCTGGCTCCTAAGTTAGGTGATTTGCTTGTTCCAGAATTAATAAAAGAAATAGGATCTCCAGAAAAAATACTAGCATACGGTAAAGCAGGAGTGGTTGGATTAGATGGAGAAATAGAGCATGCATCTGCTTTTATTCACACCTTGAGATTTGGAAATAAATTTAGAGACGCTGTGGGAGGCACATCTTATTTAAGTTTTACAAATACAAGAGGACCGGCAGGATCAAAAATTTCTATTCCGATGATGCATAAAACAGACTCTGGACTAAGACCTTATTATCTAACACATGAATTTACTATTCATGATGCACCATTTAACGATGAAGTAGTTATTGCAATTGGTGGGGCATCTAGTGGAAGAGCACATGCTAGAACTGGTGATCGATATCAAGATATGAAAGAAATGGGTATTGAACCCAAATAAATCTTAATGACCACTGGAACTACTGCTTCTGGAACTTTTTACTCGTATAATAAGAAAGACCAAGAAATTCCAATTGTATTTGTTCATGGTGTAGGTTTAACCCACGAGATTTGGAAACCTCAATTAGATTTCTTTAATGATTATAGTACTCTTACATATGATATTCTTGGTCATGGAAAATCATCTTTAGATAAGCAAATAATTTCGTTTGATGACTTTTCGGATCAACTAATAGATTTAATTAATCATCTTAATATTAAAAAAATTCATTTAGTTGGTTTTTCAATAGGTTCTTTGATTGCGAGGAATTTTGCTATCAATCACAGTTCACATTTACAATCAGTAACACTTTTATGTTCAATTTATAAAAGAACCGAAGAGCAACAAAAAATTGTAAATCAAAGATTTGAACAAGCAAAGAAAGATCTTAAATTGTCAAGAGAGGCTCTGAAAAGATGGTTTACTGACAAGTATATTGAAAATAATCCAAGTATTTATGATAAAATTAGCTCTATTTTAGCAGCTAACAATATGGTGCACTTTTTAAAAGTCTACGAACTATTTGTAAAACATCAAAATGATGAAGATTTTAATAAAATTCAGTGTCCCTCTTTAGTTATGACAGGAGAGCACGACATTGGCTCTACAGTTAAAATGTCTAAAGAATTAAATGCTTTAATACCAAAAAGCCAATTAAAGATCATCAAAGATGGAAAACATCTTTGTGGTATTGAGTGTGCCGATGATGTAAATTTAACTCTTAAGGATTTTATAAAAGAAAATGAGTAAACTTAAAAAATATCAAATGTATATTAATGGTCAGTGGGTCGATGCTGAAAACAATAAAACATTTGAAACTTTAAACCCTGAAAATAATGAACCTTGGGCAATTGTTCCCGAAGCAAGTGCTAAAGATACTGATAAAGCAGTTAAAGCTGCGCAAAAAGCATTCGAAGGTAAATGGCCTAAATTACTTCCTAAGGAAAGAGCAAAATTTTTAAGAGCTATTGGGGACCAGTTAAGAGAAAATGCAGAAATGCTTGGTGAAATAGAAACAATAGATACAGGAAAATTGTTTAGAGAAACAAAAAAACAAGCAATCTATATTGCAGAATACTATGATTACTACGCAGGTTTAGCTGATAAAGTTGAGGGTACAGTTTTGCCAATTGATAAACCGAATATTCAAGCAATAACCACTAGAATACCGATAGGTGTGGTGGCAGCCATTATCCCTTGGAACTCGCAAATGTTTTTAACTGCTACTAAATTAGCTCCAGCACTTGCAATGGGAAATACAGTTGTAATTAAATCATCAGAACTAGCACCTGCAGTATTATTTGAATTTGCCAAATTAATTGAAAAAACTGGGATACCCAAAGGAGTAGTAAATGTCATAACTGGATATGGGGACCCATGTGGAAAAACTTTAACAACGCATGATTTGGTTGAAAAAATTGCTTTCACAGGTGGACCAGAAACTGCAAGACATATAATTAAAAATTCAGCGGAAAATCTTTCTGAAGTGAGTTTAGAACTTGGAGGAAAAAGTCCAGTGGCTGTTTTTGATGATGCCGAGCAAGAAAATGCAATTAATGGAATTACAGCAGGAATTTTTGGAGCAAGTGGTCAAAGTTGTATAGCTGGCTCAAGACTTTATATTCAAAAAGGTATCTATGATGAATTTCTAAACAAACTTTCTGAAAGGGCTTCTAAAATAAAAATTGGAGCACCTATGGATCCTGAAACTGAAATGGGCCCTTTGAGTAATTTTAAACAATTAGAAACAATAGAAAAAAATATTAAAGAAACTATTGATCAGGGTGGAAAAATTAAATGTGGTGGTGAGAGACATTCTTTTTCAAACAAGGGATATTATTTTCCACCCACTATAATTGAATGTGATAATCACAATTTACCTGTTGCAGAAAATGAATTATTTGGTCCCGTACTGTCTGTTATGAAATTTGATACTGAGGAAGAGGTTATTTCAAAAATGAATGATAATCAGTATGGATTATCTTCTGGAGTTTATACAAGTAATTTATCTAGAGGCATGAGAGTATCCAAAGCAATTAGGGCTGGAATAACTTTTGTTAATACTTACAGATTAATTTCACCTTCAGCTCCTTTTGGAGGAATCAAAGACAGTGGATATGGCAAAGAGGCAGGAATAGACTCTATTAAGGATTATACAAGAGTAAAGACAACTTGGTTCTACACATCAGATGAACCATCTTTAGACCCATTCTCTATCAGATAATAGTTTAAAATAAGCCAATTTTGTCATTGAATATTCAGATTATTCATACTTAAATTAGATTTTATAAATTGTTAACAATAAAGAGGAAGATAATGAGAAAACTATTTATCGCTGCATTTATGTTTGTATCAAGCCTTGGTTCAAATGTAATGGCAGACGGACATTCGATCAAAATGGGAATCATATTAGGATTTACTGGTCCTATTGAATCTCTTACTCCAGCTATGGCTGCATCTGCAGAGCTTGCATTCAATGAAGCTTCAGATTCAGGTTCATTGCTAGGTGGAAAAAAAATTGAAGTAATGAGAGCAGACTCAACTTGTGTTGACTCAGCAGCAGCAACAGCGGCAGCTGAAGGTTTAATATCAGGTGGAGTAGCTGCAATTATGGGAGCAGACTGTTCAGGTGTAACTGGTGCTATTGCATCAAATGTTGCTGTACCAAACGGTGTAGTAATGATTTCACCTTCAGCTACTTCTCCAGGATTAACTACTCTAGATGACAATGGGTATTTCTTCAGAACTGCTCCATCAGATGCTAGAGGTGGTCAAATCTTAGCTGATATTACTAAAGATAGAAGAGTTAAAAGTGTTGCTATCACTTATACTAACAATGATTACGGTAAAGGTTTAGCTGATGTTTATGAAGCAGCAGCAAAAGCGCATGGTATTAAGGTAACAACTGTAACTGCTCATGAAGATGGAAAAGCAGATTATTCATCAGAAGTTGCAACTCTTGCAGCAGCGGGAGGTGATGCTGTAGTAGTAATTGGTTACATCGATCAAGGAGGAAAAGGAATTATTCAAGCTTCTTTAGATTCTGGAGCATTTGATACATTTGTTTTATCAGATGGTATGATTGGATCTTCTTTGGTAGAGGCATTTGGAAAAGACTTAAGCAAATCATTTGGTTCTAGACCCGGATCAACATCTAAGGGTGCTGGTATGTTTGCTGAAGTTGCAAAAACAGGCAGTATAGATAGTAATGGTCCTTACACAGGTGAGTCATACGATGCAGCTGCATTAATCGTTCTTGCAATGCAAGCAGGCAATTCTGCTGACAGAGCATCTATTGCAAAAAATGTAATGGACGTTGCTAACGCTCCTGGAACTAAAATATACCCAGGTGAATTAAAGAAAGGTTTGGACTTGCTAGCACAAGGTAAAAAAATAGATTACGAAGGTGCTACAAGTGTTACTTTCACTAGTGTTGGGGAGGCTGAAGGTGCTTTTTTAGAACTTGATGTTGATGTCAAAGCTGGAGACTTCAAAACTAAAAAACAAAGATAATTTAAATCTTATTTTAAAAAGCCCTGGTAAATTAGCTTGCTGGGGCTTTTTTTATATCTGCTCTTAAAATTGCAAATAAAATAATTAACAAAAAAGGAATGCACATAAAATTAATTATTTTCCAACTCAATAATGAAATTAAAATTCCAGCTGAGAGACTACCAATGGCTGTAGCAGAAAAAACTATGAGATCATTAAAACCTTGGGCTTTAAATTTTTCATGCTCATTGTAAGTGGTTACTAATAAGCTAGTTCCTGAAATATATAGAAAATTCCATCCTATGCCTAAAAATATCAATGAAACGAAATAATTTATAAAAGTTGGCTCAAATAAACTTAATGATATTGTCATAGCATAAAAAAATATACCCATGTACATTATTTTTGAAAACCCAAATCTCTTTATTAGATTCCCTGTAAACAATGACGGAAGAAACATTCCAAGCACATGAAATTGGATAACTAATCCAACCATCTCCACACTTAATTTATGAACATAATGCATACTAATTGGTGTGGCGGTCATTAGAAATGCCATAACTACATAACCAAATGTAGCAGCTACCATTGCCTGCAGGAATTTTGGATCAAAGATAAATTCTTTATAAGTCCTTACATCGATATTTGTTGAAGTATTTTTGTTGATTATCTTTGAATTTTTATAAAAACTCAAAAAAATTCCAGGGATAATAGTCAGACATGCTAATGCAATATACGATCCAACATAAACATGATCACTAATTAAATCTTTAGTTTTGTTTGCTAAAGTAATTCCTATAAATGCAGAAACAATTCCAGCTAACAAAAGCATAGAAACTGCTTTGGGTGCTTTCTCTTTTTCAACTGTTTCTGCTGCTGCAAATCTATATTGATGAATGAAAGCCATTCCAGCACCAAGTATAAAACAAGAAAATGAAAAAATTATAAAACTATCAATAAAGATTGCATAAGCAGCAATTAAACATGCTACAGAACTACCTATAGATGCCAAAACAAAACCTAAACGTCTACCAATAATTGCCATAACTTTTGCAGCAAAAATGGTAGAGATTGCAATACCAACTACATAAATTGAGGGAGGAAAGGTTGCTAGTGATTTAATAGTTGAAAGCTGACTTCCAATAATTCCACTTAAAAAAACTGTTACATTTGCTGCAGTGAAACCAAAAACCTGACTTGAAATTAACAGAAAAAGATTTCTATTCATCAAAACATATACTTGTCAGCCATATACATAGCCCAAGCAATTGTGGCACCTAAAATAATATATTTCATGTTTAATTATTTTATTTCTATTTTTTCTGGAAGTATACCTTTAGGTCGATATCTCATAATGAATAGCAAACCTAGACCCATCAATAAAAATCTAAAATAAGGAACACTTTCAATAAGATGAGCTTTGATAGCGTTTGTCTCAGGAATACCTGCAGTAAAGAAATTAATTAAAAACATCGAAATTGGTGCTGCTTCAATCCATAAAAACCATACAACAAAGCCACCTAAAATTGCGCCAAAATTGTTTCCACTTCCTCCAACTATGACCATTACCCAAATTAAGAATGTATATCTCATTGGTCTATAACTTCCTGGAGTAAATAGGCCATCTTGTGTAACAAGCATTGCACCTGCAATTCCAACAATTGCTGAGCCTAAAATAAAAATTAGTAAATGTTGTTTCACAACATTCTTACCCATTGCATTTGCAGCTTCCTCATTGTCTCTGATTGCCCTCATCATTCTTCCCCATGGAGAATAAAGAGCCTTTTGAGTTAAAATTAAAAGAATAATTACTACTACTAAGAATAATCCTGAATAACAAAGTTTTACAAATACTGATGAACCTTCAATAACAAGTTGGTTTAAAGCAGCTTGTCTATCAGCTAAATTCTCAATTACACTTAACTTTCCTGCATTAAACTTTTCAACTAATTTAATAAACCAATCAGTAGTTTGCAGATCTACTTCATAAGGTGCAGGTCTTTTTAATCCAATAACATTTTTAACTCCTCTTGTGAGCCAATCTTCGTGTTTAATAATTGCAATAACAATTTCGGAAATAAGAAGAGTAGCAATTGCTAGATAATCAGCTCTCAAACCTAAAGCAACTTTTCCAACTATGAAAGCTAATCCACCTGCAAATAAAGCACCTACGATCCATGAGAAAACGATAGGTAAACCAAATCCACCAAGAAAACCTGTTGTTGCAGGATTTACAGCTTCAATTTTTTCAATACCAGGTTCCGCTGTTACTCTTATAATTATAATGCCTGTTATAATAAGTGCTGCAATACTGTAGGTTCTTAATTTTGATTTTTCAAAATTTTTTAAAATAAATCTGATAACGAGAACCATTACAATGATAAGCCATAGGCACATTAAGATATCAAATCCACCTACTCTCCAGGCTTCTTGAACTGGATCAACTGAAATGATTACTGCAGCAAGACCCCCTAGAGCAGTATATCCCATTATTCCAAAATTAATTAGACCAGCATAACCCCATTGTATATTTGCACCCATGGTCATGACTGCTGAAATTAAGCAAAGATTAAATATTGATAATGCAATATTCCATGATTGAAAAATTCCAACCAATAGAATTAGAACCATCATGATGCTGTATGCTGCAATGACATTTAAATTTTTTCTCACAATACTTTTCCTTTGAATATCCCTGATGGTCTATAAAGCAAAACAATAACCAAAATTGAAAATGAAACTGCAAATTTGTAGTCAGTTGAAAGCAACTGAACTAAACTTTCGGGCTCCATACTTTCAGGTAATATATACATAAAAAATTTCTTATATGCGTATGTTAATAAAATTTCTGAAAAAGCAATTACGTATCCCCCTAAAAATGCACCAAAAGGATTTCCAATTCCTCCAACAATTGCTGCAGCAAAAATTGGAAGCATATTATTAAAATAAGTGAAAGGTTTAAAACTTTTATCTAAACCATACAATGCTCCACCAATAGTAGCTAAAATTCCTGCAATTACCCAGGTAACTAAAACTATTTTCTTTGGATCAATACCTGAAAGTAAAGCAAGATCTTCATTATCAGAGTAAGCTTTCATGCTTTTTCCTGTTTTAGTTTTATTTAAAAACCAAAAAAGTAAAGAAACCAGGATTATTGTAACAAAAATAGTTAAGACCTGTGTAGATTTAAGAGCAAGTCCCTCGTTTAAACCTGTCATTTCTTTAAATTCTCTAGCTTTAATAATAAATTTTTCTCCGTCAAAAAATCTTCTATCTCCTGGACCAATTATAATTCTAACAACAGCTTGAGTTACAAACATCACGCCAATACTGACCATGGCAAACTGAACTGGAGGACTTTTTTGAGTTCTATAATACTTAAAAACAAATTTATCGATTGTTAGCATGTATAAGATCATAAAAAAAATACCAAAAGGAAGTGCAATTAATGCTGTGGGCAAAACTCCAAGAGAAATACCTAAAGATTGAAAATACCAGGTGAACAAAATTGTCATCATAGTTCCAAATGACATCATGTCTCCAGTTGCAAAATTAGCAAATCTTAAAATTCCATAAATTAAAGTAACAAAAATTGCACCAAGAGCTAATTGAGAACCATAAGTAAGTCCTGGAATAAATATATAATTTAGTAAAAGAATTACTGCATTTATAAGATCCACACTATCCTCCTAAGAAAGAGCTTCTTACTCTTGGATCGTTCAATAATTCTTTTCCAGTCCCTGAATAACGATTTTCTCCAGTAACCAATACATAGCCTCTATCAGAAATATTTAATGCTTGTTTAGCATTTTGCTCTACCATTAAAATGGCAACATTAGTTCTTTTTACTTTAACGATATGATCAAACAATTCATCCATAACAATTGGTGATACCCCTGCAGTTGGTTCATCCAACATTAGCACTGTCGGTTTAATCATCAACGCTCTTCCAAGTGCAACTTGTTGTCTTTGCCCACCAGACAATTCACCTACCATTTGATTTTTTTTTTCTCTAAGGATTGGAAATAGTTCGTAAATTTCCTCAATAATATTTTTTATCTCAGTGTTTATTAAAAAGGCCCCCATTTCTAAATTTTCCTCAACTGTCATGCCTGCAAAAACATTTTTGGTTTGAGGAACAAATGAAATTCCTTGTTTAACTCGATCTTGTGGAGAAAGTTTTGAAATATCTTTACCATCAATTTTAACTGATCCAGATTTTAAATTTAATAAACCTAACATTGCTTTCATGGCTGTGGATTTTCCAGCACCATTAGGTCCTAGAATAGAAACAATTTCTCCTTTGTTTACTTCAACAGAACAAGAATTAATTATATCTGGTCCGTTTCCATAACCACCAGTCATTTCTATTCCTTCAAAGAATGCCATTAATTTGGGTCCTTTAATTTTGATCCTCTACCAAGATAACTTTCAATGACCTTTTCATCTTTTTTTGCTTCTTCAACACTTCCTTCAAATAAAACTGATCCTTCTGCCATTACAATCACTGGATCACACAGCCTTCCAATAAAATCCATATCGTGTTCAATCATACAGAAAGTATAACCTTTTTCTTTATTAAGCTTTTCTATTGCTGTTCCAAGATCTTTTAACAAAGTTCTATTAACTCCTGCTCCTACTTCATCCAATAAAACTAATTTTGCATCAACCATCATGGTTCTTCCAAGTTCTAACAATTTTTTTTGCCCCCCAGAAAGATTACCTGCAAGCTCGTTAGATAGATGTCCTAGATTTAAAAATTCAACAACTTCTTTTGCTTTTTCTTTAACTTCTGCTTCCTCTTTTGCAACCAACCCTGGTTTAAATAGTGCAGTCATTATTTTTTCTCCAGATTGATTTCCAGGTACCATCATTAAATTTTCTAAAACGGATAAATTTGAAAATTCATGTGCTATTTGAAAAGTTCTAAGCAATCCTTTTGAGAATAATTCATAAGATGGAACATCTGTGATATTTTCTTCGTCAAAAGTTACGCTACCACCAGAGGATTTTAAATTTCCAGCAATTAAATTAAATAAAGTTGTTTTGCCAGATCCATTTGGACCTATAATACCTGTGATAGTTCCTCTTTTAACTTTAATAGAACAATCAGAAACTGCTGCAAGTCCTCCAAAATACTTTGATAAATTATTTATCTCTAAAATATTTTCAGACATTTATTTATCTAATCTTTTGTAAATACTATTTAAAGTTTTCTCTAATGATTTATAAAAACCAGATTTTGTTAATTCATTTACACCCTGCTCATTTAATCCCCTTGGTGTTTGAGACTCTTTAACTAATTCTTTTAAATTTTCCTTAGAATGTATAACCGCATCTTCTGACAAGGCTAAAAACAAAGAAGTTATATATTTTTGAGCATTATTTCTTTTTACTCCTTTTTTAACTAACCAATCAGACATTGCTCTTTGCATTTCATAAAAAGGTGCCATCATTCCAGAGGTAGACCAAAAGTTTATTGAAGATTTTTCATTCTTAATTTCTACAGTAGTTCCTAAATGATTAAAAAAAGCTTTTACTTTTGAATTTGGTGGACAAATTGGAATAGGTCCTTTCTTTAATGATATTGGTGGCAAAGGAATTGCTCTTACTATTTTTGCTTTTACTTTAATGGCCTTTTTTAATTGAGATAGGGTTATTGTGGATATAAAGCTAACAATTGTTTGACTAGACTTAAATTTTAAATCTTTAATTATCTTCTCACCCACAGTAGGTGTAATAGATAAAAATACCCAATTCGATTGATCAACAATTTGTTGATTATCTTTAGCAATAACTATTTTTTTGAACTTTT
Source organism: Candidatus Pelagibacter sp. (assembly GCF_965262185.1). GTDB lineage: Bacteria > Pseudomonadota > Alphaproteobacteria > Pelagibacterales > Pelagibacteraceae > Pelagibacter. Next base: position 1,199,802 of record NZ_OZ253498.1, on the reverse strand, counting down.
TCTTTAAACTTTTGGCAATCTGTTTATTCCTTGGAGAAATTATTATTTTTTTAAATTTAAGATTAGATTTGCATATTCCAGTTATTACTGAAGATGCAATTTTACCCGTACCAATAAAACCTAAAATCATAATATTTTGGTTACTTTATATTGATTATATTGAATTAATTAACAAAAAAAGATCCTCTAATTCTCAACAATTCTCTGCTTAATTCTTTATTTTCTTTGAAAGGTTTTCTTCCATGAAGCCAAAAATAATTGTTTGCAATTATAGAACAACCAACTGGTAACTTTGTAATTACTTTATTTTCACTTCCCTCAAGAGCATCAGATAATCTCTGTAAAAAATTACCCTGTTCCATATTTTTTGGCTCAGGAAATTGATCGATATATGAAATATTTGGTCTTCCTTTACCATCTGAGGAAAAAACTGGATGTTCAATTTTATAATCCACATTTTTGCTCTTAGGTGAACTCCAAAGAAAATCTTGTTTGCCCACAGGATCATTTGATAATTCTTTGCAATGTTCCCAATCATCTAAATGCAACATCGCTGTTTCTCCACCCTCTACGTTTTTTTCCTCTAACTTTGTCATTATTAACCAATCAGTAATTTCTTTAACATAAGTTCCGTCTGTATGAAGATCCATATTACGGTAAGCTTTTCTTAAATAAGAGTCACTCGCGTCTTCGTGTTTAACATGGAAACGAGCATAGTATTTTCCTGCCATTGAGTCATGGTTAGGATTTCCAATTAAATAGGCAATGGCAGTTGATAATTTTACTAAAAATTTATCATTAATTTTTGGTGAAATATTTTTTGGTCCAATTATAAAACAACCAGTTGAACGATCTCTAATTATTGAATTCATTAGTTTACTAAGTTTATTTTCCATTAAATCATCTAAACTTTTTGCTATTGTAAACCTTGTAAAAGGCTTTAGCTCTAAAGCTGTTAAGTCGAATTTATTAAATGGGAAAACTAATTTCTTAATTATTTCATCTGTAATTTTAATGTTCAGAATTCTTTTAGATTTTTCATGTTCTTGAATTTCTAAACCAGATATTTTTTCCATAAGAAACCTTAAGTTAACTTTTTTAATAAATCAATTTTATTTAAAAGTAATTAACTAATATAGCCATACTTACAGCTGAAAAAATTGTAGGATAAACATAATTTTTTTTAGAAATAAAAAAAACAGATAAGGATAATGCAACAACAACAAATCTAACTAAGTAGCTTGTATCATCCATTGCACCGACTGGAAAAATTATTGTTCTTGCAATTAGTGCTGCTAAAGTTGCATAAGCTAAACAGTTGAACCATTTAAATATCTTAGAAGTTTCTTTTATGCTCTCTGAGCTTACTGCCCCAAGAAATCTTGATAAAAAAGTTGCAAGTGATGTCACCAAAATTGCTAAAACGATACTAGTTGACATTTTTTTCACCTATTAAATAAGCAATAGTACCACCAACTACTCCACCTAATAAAATAGACCATTCAGGTGAAAAAAAATAAAAAACAGGTCCTAATATAATTCCAAATAAAACTGATAAAGTGACTTGTCTTGTCTTAGACGCTCCTACCATCATGCATAAAAAATAAACAGGATTTAAAATAGCTAAACCCATCATCATTTCCTTGTTTAAATATTCTGAAAAATAGAAACCTATTAAAGTACCAACTACAGCAACACTCCATGTAGCACTTCCAATCCCTATCCAATAATCAATTCTATATTTTTGTGGAATAGTCTTATAATTACTCTTCATAATCAACCAAGCTGATACAGCTATGAAATGGCATGAAAAATAATATTTCCACTTTGGTTGATCTTCATGCATCATTAATGGAAACAAAGAAACAGCCATTGGATATAAACGAGCATTAACAAACCAAACTGCTAAAAAAATATTTAACAAAGAAGCACCAACCAATAAAGACTCTGCCATAACCAGAGATCCTGGCAAAGCGTAAGTCAGCATAGTAGAAAAAATGCTTTCTTGAATATTGAAGCCGAGGTTTTTTAGAAGAGCTCCTATAGCGATAAAGCAACAACCTAGAGCTATTGCTGGACTATCGTGTGCTAATATAGATTTATAGCCTTTAAAAAAGAAATCTTTATTTATCATTAACCACCAAGGAATAGTCTACCAACATCAGGGTTTTGCAATAACTCGTCCCCTTTGCCAGCAATTGCAGTTTGTCCAGATACCAATACATATCCAATGTCTGCAAACTCTAATCCTTTTTTGGCATTTTGTTCAACTAATATAATAGTTTTCTTTTCATTTTCTTGAAGATCTCTCAAAATTTCAAAAACCATATCAATATATCTGGGTTCTAAACCAATTGAAGGTTCATCAACTAATAGAACAGATGGCTTCATAACTAATGCTCTAGAAATTTCTAACAACCTTCTTTCACCACCAGATAAAACTTTAGCAGGCTGATTTCTTCTATTCCTCAATCTCTCATATTTTTCTAAAATTCTTTCAGCTTCTTCAAAAGACTCTTCAGTTTTATCTTTAATGTATCCACCCATTAACAAATTTTCTTCAACTGTCATATCTGGGAATACCGAATTGTCTTGCAAGATATATGCAATTCCAACTGATTTTAATTTTTCAGCTGGTGTAAGATTTGTAATTTCTTTTCCTTCTATTTCAATTTGACCAGAGAAGATATTTGTAAATCCATAAATTGTGTGAAGAATTGTAGATTTACCAGCTCCATTTGGTCCAATCAAACACAATGATTGAGCTTTATTCACAAATAAATCAAAATTATGTAAAATTTCCATTTTACCGTACCCAGCATTTAAATTTTTTATCGTTAAATGAATTTCATCTGGAGATAGTTTTTTTAAATCTTCTGGTGTTGGAGCTTTTCCTAAAACTTCATATTGATTTGACATTATTGAGCTCCTAAATATGCATCGATAACACGCTTATCGTTTTTAATTTCATCTGGTGAACCATTTGCCAACATTTTACCATGAGCTAAACAAAAGATAGTTTCTGCTAATTGCATAATCACTCTCATGTTATGTTCAATAACCAAAAGAGTGATACCAAAATCTTGATTTACTTTTATCAATCTATCTATAATTCCATTAATCAAAGTCGGATTAATTCCTGCTGTTGGTTCATCTAGCAGTAGCATTTCTGGTTCATTCATTAATGCCATAGCAAGTTCTAATAGTTTTTGTTGACCAAAAGATAAATCTCCTGCTCTAAGTTTTCTCTTTTGATATAAACCAACAAAATTTAATAAATTTTCAGCCTTTTCAATCAATTCTTGAGGTATTTTAGAGAATAATTTTAATAAACTTTCATCACTACCTTTATGGCTAATAAGCATATTATCAATACAGTTCAGTTTGCCATAAATTCTTGTTTGTTGAAAAGTTCTTAATAGTCCTAGCTTTGCTATTACGGGAACAGGAAGTTCAGAAACTTCTTTTCCATTAAATTTAATTGAACCCTGGTCAATAGGATAAGTTCCAACAATTGAATTAAACAAAGTCGTTTTTCCTGATCCATTCGGGCCAATCAATCCTACAATTTTACCTTTTTCAACTGACATGGAGATATCAACATTAGCTTTTACTCCTCCAAAAGATTTACTAACATTATTAACTTCCAAAATACTCATTTTATCTCTACCTGAGCCTTTCGGTCAGCCTCATCAACTACTTCACCAAATCTTTCAGGATATTTTTCTCTCAACCATCCCATAATTCCCTCTGGGAAATAAATAACAATTACTACAATTAAAACTCCCAAGGCTACGTACTGCCAGCCTAAGAAGAATGTCCAAAAGCCTTCTTTAAATATATGAAATACTGTTGCACCAATAATTGGTCCCCAAAGCGTTCCTTTGCCACCTAATATTGCCATTAAAACCATGAACACTCCCATTTCTCTTCCATCAAAAGCGACATCTGTAGAATCTATGTATCCAACTAGTCCACCCATTATTCCTCCAGCCAAACCACAGAAAAATGCAGAAATCATCCAACCAATAATTTTGTATTTCATTGTTGCAATTCCCATAGCTTCAGCCTTGTCTTCGTTGTCTCTGATAGCATTAAGAATTAATTTAAATCTAGTAGAGTAGATTGCTTTGACAGCAACGAATGTAAGTATCAAAACTAAGAAACTTAAAAAATAAAAGAATTCACCTCTAGCTTCTAAACTTCCTATGTTTGGAAAAGGAGGTGTCGTAAATCCTTGCCCTGCTCCAATTATTTCAATTCCTCCAGAAATTTCACCAGCAGCTACTCCTAATCCTAGAGTACAAATAGCAAAGTAGTGACCTCTCAATCCTAAAATTGCATAACCAATTAAACCGGCAACAATTGTTGGAACCAATGCAGCAACAACTAGTCCCATCGCCATACCTTGGAAAAATTGAGTAGGAGTATGTACAAATGTTTTTTCACCACCACTTTCTGTCCATTCAGCTAATGGAAAAAACATTCCAACTTGAACAGAGGCACATAAATACATTCCTAATCCATAGAATAAAATATTTCCAAATGTATTGTATCCCATCTCCCCTCCTTGAATATTCCAAGTAGTTGCAAGCACAATTAGAATGCAAAGAATAGATAATTGAACTTTAAATGCTGGAAAAATAAATGGAGCAGCTAAACCAAATACTAAAATTCCTAAGTAGAGTATTAAATTATTTTTGTTCATATAGACTATTAATTTTTTCTCTAAAGTTTTGATCTACTGTAAAATAATGACCATCTTCATCATGTACACTTGAGCCTGATGAATGATATTCGTCTAAGTGTTTTTTAAATTTATCTATGTCAACTTCGACTGATTGACCTTGATTATCATTAATTTTAACTTTCCTCATTTTAAGTACTCTCTTTTTCTTGATAGTTTAAATCTTCGGTAAACTAAAATTAAAACTAGTAATAAAAATACTGACCCAATTCTAAATTCTGTTCCTAAAATATAATCTGCAAATTCCTCAAAAACACCTAATCCCATTCCCGACATAGCAACACCTGGTAAATTTCCTAAACCAGCAACAATTACAATCATAAAAGATCTAATCGTATAAGGTAAACCCATATAAGGATGAATAGTAAATGTTATAGAGATTAAAGCTCCAGCTACACCACATAATGCAGCATTAATTCCAAAAGTTGCTGCATAAACTTTTTCGGTATCTACACCTAAAATTTTTGCAGCACGTGCGTTTTGTGCAGTTGCTCTAATTGCTCGTCCAAGCTTAGATTTTTTCATGTACACAACTAAGCAAACTGCAAACAGAATGCTTATAAAAGCTGAGAATATTTTTGAATTTGGTAGTACAACGCTATTATCAAATAGCATTGTTGTCCCATAATCAGAGTTTGCAAGCACAACATCTGCACCAAATGCAAAGTTCATTAATTGCATGAACAAAATACTTATTCCAAATGTTGCTAAAATCGAAATGAATAAATCTCTATCGACTACCTTATTAATAACTAATTTGTAGATCGCTATTCCTACAAAATACATTATGATTGGAGCAACAATTACTCCCCATGCCGGATGAATACCGTAAAGATACATAAAGTAAGCAATGTATCCTCCTAAAATAACAAGATCACCTTGTGCAATATTAATTATATTCATAACACCCCACTGAAGAGCCATTCCATAAGCAATTAATGCGAATAAAACTCCTAAAAGAATACCATCCAAGCAAGCTTGAACAGTTATCATTGGGTATTGAAATACAAGAAAATCCATAAAAACTTTTTTTGGTTTATATAAAAAAAAGCCCCCTATTACTAGGGGGCTCAATTTTTAATTATTATCTTTCAGACCACTTAGGTATTGGGTGAATTAACTTAGCAGATGCCCATTTTAATGGAGCAACAACTTTGTTTTCACACTTACCAGCGTCATCACACATTACTTGGAAAAGTACCATTGGCTTATCAACATTCTGACCACCAGGTGCAAATTTAATATTTCCATAGAATGTTTGCATGTCTGTAGCTGCAAGAGCATCTCTTACTTTCTTTTGATCAAAAGAATTTGCTCTTTCAAATGCATCTTTGAATACTAACAATGCAGCTGAAGACTCAGCAGACTGGTATGGTGGATCATATCCAAACTCTTTCTCAAAGTCAGCAGCATAAGTCATTCCATCTTTAAAGAAGTCATCTTTATAAGTTAAAGATTTATGCCATTGAGAAGCACAAAGTGCATACTGAGAGTTTTTACCATGTTGCTTTGATAATTTCGCAGCATCGCAGTGAGTCATAGCCAACATTGGAACATCAACCTTCATCTCAGCAATTTGTCTTACTGCTGTCAACGCACCTTTAGTATGTCCTGATACTACTAGAACGTCTGGTTTAAGTTGTTTAACTTTAACCAAAGTTGCAGCCATATCATTTAACTCTTTAGGCAGTTTGTCATCAATAATGATTTCTGATCCAGTTCTTTTTGCAGCATCTAAAATACCTAATCTAACGTCCTGTGAAAAAGCATCTTGTTCAAAAGCTTGAGCAATTCTAACTGGTTTTCCACCATTTAGTTCAACTGCTGTTTCAATTGCTACATCAAGATATAAGTTCGCCGGAGCTAATACCGCAAATAGATATTTGTAACCTTTAGTAAACAAAGATCTAGATGCACCATTCGCCTCAACCATTGGAACACCATATTTTTCAGTTACAGGTGCAATTGCTTTTGTCAAACCTGAACTGTATGGGCCAAGCATAAACTCAACACCATCTTGTGAAATTAATCTTTCTGCAAGCTGTGCAGCTCTCTTAGGATTTGACTCATCATCATAATAGATAATGTCAAACTTATAAGTTTTTCCACCAACTTTAACTCCACCCATGCTGTTTATTCTATCTACGGCCATGTTATAACCGTTTTGAGTATGAACACCGTTAGATGAGTACTTACCAGTTAAGGAAATTGCAGCACCTAAAATAATTTTGTCGCCAACTACTTTTGCAAAAGATGCAACAGAAGTTGAAAATAAAATTACTAATGCAGAAACAAAACTTAAAATTATTTTATTTAACTTCATTTTATTTCCCCTTTAATTAATTATTTAATACATAATTAAATAAAGAAATTTCATACAATGCAAGTGGCAATAAAGACTTAGTTTGGCTTTAATATTGTTGCGTAATAACAATAATTCCAGCAATAATTACTAAAACACTCGCTGAAATTGTATTAATCGTTTTAGGATTTGCTGTAATCCATTTAATCAATTTTTGCGCAAGTATTGCATAACATATCAAAGATAAAAAATCTAATACAATGTAAGTTGAAATTAAAATTATAAATTGACCTAAAAGATTAGAACTAAAATCAATAAATTGTGGAAATATAAAAGGAAAAAACATCCATGCTTTAGGACTGGTTCCTGCAACTAAAAACCCGTCTCTAAAAAAAGATAAATTGCTTTTCGTAATTTCTTCCTTGTCTTTTAAATTTTTTGGGCGGGACTTATAAATATCATAAGCAAGATACAAAATGTAAAGAACTCCAATCCATTTGAAAATATTAAGAATTAATGAATTTTCTGAAAAAAAAGATCCAATTACAAAAATTACTAAAGTTGCTTGAATTAAATTTGCAGTTACATCACCTAGCGCTGACCAAACACATTTTCCTACACCGTAATTCATTGAGTAAGAAATTATGACTATTCTAGGAGTGCCAGGAGTAATGAATAAAAAAATGATAATCTGTAAGTAAAGTATGAATTCTAAAGGAAGCATATTTTTATAGAGAAGATAGTCCTTAAAAACCGGGAGCTAAAGATGGCTAAGAAGGACTATCAAGGTGATAATATCAGAGCGTAAAAAAAATGCATTAAATTTTTTTTTCAAATATAAAGGATTTATGAAAAAAAAAGGCTACACCCCAGTAACCAAAGTTAAAAATCATGAGCCTAGTATTGATGACCCAGACTGGGTAATTTGGGCAGCATGGGCTGACCGGATTACTTTTGAGGAAATTGAGAAAAAAACAGGTAAACGAGAATCTGATGTAATTAAAATTATGAGGAGATCTCTAAAACCTTCTTCTTTCAGATTATGGAGAAAAAGAGTAAATCAAAAAAGCATTAAACATAGAAAAAAATTTGAATATTCTAGAAAAGAAATCACTAGTAAAATTAAAAAAGGTGACTATCTATAAGATATGAAAAAAATCACTATGTATACAGGTCCACTATGTAACTATTGTGAAGCTGCAAAAAGATTATTAACAAGAAATAACGCTCCATATAACGAAATTGACATTTCAAAAGTTGAAGGTGCAATGGATGAAATGATTAAGAAAGCAAATGGAAAAAGAACAATTCCACAAATTTTTTTTGATGAGCAACATATAGGTGGCTACGACGAAGTAAGAGCTCTAGAAAAAGAAAATAAACTTCAAGAGTTGCTAAAAAGTTAAAATTATACTTAAGTTTTTGGTTTAAAAACTAAACAAACACCATTGTTACAATATCTTTTTCCAGTTGGTTCTGGACCATCATCAAATATATGTCCATGGTGACCACCACATTTTTTACAATGATATTCTGTTCTTCCATAACCTAAATGATAATCTGTTTTTGTTTCAAATACATCTGGCAAAGATTCATAAAAGGACGGCCAACCAGATCCACTTTCATATTTAGTATTTGAATCAAATAATTTCTCACCACAATTTGCACAATGAAAACTTCCTTCTCTTTTTTCATGATTAAGCTCACTTGATCCAGCAAGTTCTGTACCTTCCTCAAACAAAATTAATTTTTGTTCAGCTGTAAGGTTAGGGTTAATTTTTTTTGTCATTTAAATATATTTAGCACAAGTTTGATGCAACAATGAGTGTAATTCTACTAATTTTTCAAAATCCTTATTGTATCCTCCTCCTAAAACTCCACAAAGGGGTATTCTTTGTGCATAAAAGTTTTCTACAACAAGTTCGTCTCTTAATCTAATACCTTGATCAGAAATTTTTAATTTTCCTAATCGATCATTAAAATGAATGTCTACTCCCGCAATATAAAAAACAAAATCAAAATTTTCTTGATTTAACTCTTTTAGATAATGTTTTAACATTTTAATGTAAGTATCATCTTCCATATTATCTTCTAACTCTACATCTAAGTCACTAATAGATTTTTTTGCAGGATAATTAGTTTTTGAATGCATACTAAATGTAAAAACATTTCTATTTTCTTTAAAAATATCTGAATTGCCATTTCCTTGATGTACATCAAGGTCTAAAATTAAAACTCTATTTGCTAGACCCCTATTAAGCAAATAATGAGCGGCGACTGCCACATCATTAAAAACACAGTAACCAGCACCACCATCGTAATTAGCATGATGACTTCCTCCAGCCGTGTTACAAGAAATTCCATAATTTATTGCAAGTTTTGATGCTAAAACAGTTCCTCCTGTTGCAACTAAAGATCTCTGAACAACACTGTCTACTAAAGGAAAACCTATTTTTTTGACCCCATCTTTGTCCAAAGTTTTATTTGTAATATCTCTTATGTATTTTTCAGAATGAGCAAATTTTAGTGTTTCAGATGAACAGGGATAAGGTTTATGAAACTTTTTAACTATATTTTTTTTAATTAAATAATTCGCAAGTTCGCTAAATTTATTTATTGGAAATTTATGATCATCTCCAATTTTTGCAAAATAATCTTCATGATTTACAACTGGTAACTCCATAGTTACTCTAAAACTCTAATTGGCTTTCCATTAACACAAGCCTCTAATCCCTCTATCATTTGATTGTAAAAAATACTGTAATTTTCTGCTGTTACATATCCTATATGTGGAGTTAACAGGGCGTTGGGTAAAAATCTTAATTTATTATTTTCAGGTAAAGGTTCTTTTTCATATACATCAATACCAGCCCCAGCAATTACATTAGTTGATAATGCTATAATTAAATCATCTTCATTTACTATTGGTCCTCTTGAGGTATTAATTAAAAAAGCAGTCTTCTTCATATTGTCTAGCTCTTTTAATGTTATGCAATCTTTATATCTCTCTCCACCTTGTACATGAATAGACACTACATCTGAGTTCTTAATTAAATCATCTTTACTACAAGGAAGAACATCTAGTTCTTTACATTTATCTAAACTTAAATTCTCACTCCAAGCCATAACTTGCATTCCAAATGCCTTTCCAATTTTTGCAACTTCACTTCCTACTCTACCTAATCCAATTAATCCTAATATTTTTCCTTTTAGCTCAACACCAATAGTAGTTTGCCAGTATCCTTGATACATATTATCAAACTCTTCCTTAAAATTTCTAGCTAAACCAAGAATTAATGCCCAAGTTAGTTCTGGCGTAGGGTTGATATTGATATCAGTTCCACAAACTATAATTTTTCTTTTTTTAGCAGCTTCAAGATCTATAGATCTATTTCTCAATCCACTAGTGATAACAAATTTTAAATCACTCAAATTATCAATAAGATTTTTTGTAATGGGAGTTCTTTCTCTCATTATCAAAAGAGCATTAAAATCAGCCAATTGTTCAATAGCGTCTGCTTCGTCTACAAAAGGTTCGCTGAAAATTTTAAATTCATATTTTCCAGATAATTTTTCTAAATCAACAAATTGTTGAGCAACATTTTGGTAATCATCCAATATAGCAACTTTAAGCATTTTTAACTTTCTTATTTGATAACAATATTCCTGTTACAATAAAACCAGCGCCTAAAATATGATAAAACATAAATTTTTCACTAAAAAAAAACATTGCCATTATTGCACTTAATATTGGCATTAAGTGCAAAAAAACTCCTGAGCGATTGGCACCTATCATTGAAATTCCTTTTATCCACAGAAGGAACGATGCTAAACCAGGAAACAAAACTACATAGAATAAAATTAAAATAAATGGTAACTCTAAATTAATCCTAAATCCAATTTGATATTCAATAAAATAAACTGGTATTAAAAATATTAATCCAAAGGTGATTACTACTTGGAGCAAAGATATTTGGGTTAATTCATATTTTTTTCCTTTTAATAATGTAGAATATAAAGCCCAAGAGAACATCGCTATAACCATAGTGATATCACCTTTATTAAAATCTAAATTCTTTAAGATTTGAATGTTTGCTTTTGTAATAATCATAATCACACCAGCAAAGGAAAAAATTACTCCTATAATTTGAAAAATGTTTGTCTTTTCAATTTTCAAAATTGATGAAAATAACATTATCATAACAGGTATTGTTGAGATCATTAAAACTCCACTTATTACTTGAGTAAAATTTAATGAATAATAAACAATAGAATTAAATACTGTAATACTGGTAACCCCTAATATAATAAAAAGCTTATAGTTTTTGATTATGTAGTTTCTTTTCTCTAATATTTCAGGAATTGTAAAAGGTGCTAAAATTAACCAAGCAAAAAACCATCGATAAAAATTTAGTGAAAATGGTGGAACTTCATAAAAACTTGCAAGCTTTCCCACTACGAAATTTCCTGCCCAAAATGTTACAGTCAAAAATAGATATAGATAAGCTAGAAAATTATTATCTTTAGTCACTTAACTAAATCTAAGCGAGCTATATGGTTTTAAATCTAAGTTTGTATTTTCGTTCGCTATCATTCCTGAAACAATCTTTCCAGAAATTGGACCTAAAGTCCATCCTAAATGATGATGTCCAAAACAATAATAAACATTTTTATAATTTTTGGACGGTCCCATAACAGGTAAAAAATCTGGTAAAGTTGGTCTAAATCCTAACCACTCATCCTCATGTTCAGGTAAATCACCAAGCATATATTTTGCATTATTAATTAAATTTTTAACTCTAGATTTTGACAAAGGATTAACTAATCCACCAAATTCAACTGTTCCAACTACTCTCAATCCTTGTTCCATTGGTGTAATACCAAAACCACGGTTTGAAAATATTACTGGTCGGCTTAATAAATGATCACAGTTTTTAAAATGAACATGATATCCTCTTTCAGTATCTAGAGGAATTTGTTCGTCTAAATTATCAGTCAATTTTTTAGAAAAAGCTCCACACGCAATTACTGCTTTATCAAAAACATAACTTTGTGTTTCAGTTTTAAAAATAGGTTTTTCATCATCAAATTTTATATCTTTAATATTTACTTTATTAAACTTTCCACCTTTTTGTAAAAATAAATCAAATAATTTTAAAAGAATTCTTTTTGGGTTTCGGGCATGTCTTGCATAAGGATAATAAACACCTGCATGATAGAAAGGTTTAATATGGGGTTCAAGATCATGAATTTCAGCTTTATTTACCAGTTGTTGTTTAACTCCTAATTCATCTCTAACTCTAATTTCTAATTCTCTACTTTTTAAATCTTGATCATTCCAGATATAAAGTATTCCTTTGTTCTCCACCAATCCCTCAAGATCTATTTCATCAAATAATTCATCATACGCCGGTAAAGCTAAATCTAAAATTTGATGCATATTTTTTGCTGTGTGCATCATCTTGGTTTTTGTAGTGTTCATAATAAATTTAATGAACCATGGAATCATTTTTGGAACATAATTCCATTTTAAAGCCAGAGGACCGGTTGAACTTAATAACATAGCTGGTACATCTGCTAAGACATCGGTTCTATTTAAAGAAAGTGAAGCGTAAGGTGAGAAATGTCCTGCATTTCCATATGAAGCAGCTTGGCTTCCTGGATTGTCTCTATCAAATATTGTTACATTAAATCCCTTTTTTTGAAGGAACAATGCATTTGATACACCTTGGATGCCAGCACCAATTATACCAACCTTAATGTTCTTATTCATGAGAATGTTATACAATCAAAAAATTAAATTTTCATAGTGACAAATTATGCTTAATTTAATTTAATATTCTAAGCAATCATCTGTTTATGATTTATCTTAGCACTTAGAACTATACCAAACCCAATCATGGTTGCTAACATGGAAGAGCCTCCATAGGACATTATTGGTAATGGAGAACCAACAATTGGTAATAAACCTAAAACCATTGAAAGATTTACAACAATATAAATGAATATTGCAAAAGCAAATCCAAAGCAGAACAATCTTGAAAAATTACTTCTCGAGATAGCTCCTATTCTCAAAATCCTTATAATAATTATGGAGTAAAGAACTAACAATCCTACCGATCCTATAAATCCAAACTCTTCAGAAAATAAAGTGAATATAAAGTCGGTATGTTTTTCAGGTAAAAAATCTAAATAACTTTGAGTGCCTTTTAAAAAACCTTTGCCACCTAAACCTCCCGAACCGATTGCTATTTTTGACTGAATTATCTGATAACCAGCACCTAATGGGTCTCTATCAGGGTCTAAAAAAGTCAATATTCTTAACTTTTGATAAGGCTTTAAGAATGAAATTACAAAAGGTAATGATATTAAGAAAATTATGAAAGAATATATAAAATATTTTATCTTAACACCTCCCAACCAAAGAACAATCAATCCACTAGCTGCAATTAGAATTGAGGTTCCTAAATCAGGTTGAGAAAGTACCATAATAATTGGTATTAAAATTATAGTTATAACTGTGATAATACTTGTCACTGAATTTACATTTTCAATTTTAATTCTGTGATAATATTTTGCTAAGCAAAGTATAATTGCTATCTTCATTAGTTCAGATGGCTGTAAATTAAATAAATATAAATCCATCCATCTTCTTGAACCTGAAGATTTAATTCCAAAAAAAGAGACATAAATCAACAAAAGAATTATAGCAATATAGAATAAGTATGAAAAGTTATGCCACCATTTAATATTAAAGAAGGCAATGAAAATCATTAAAGGAAAAAAAATTATAATTTTACTAAAATGACTTTTTGTATGAAAAAGAATTTCACCACCGTCCGTTGAATACATTACAAATAAACTTATTATTGATAGTAAAAATACACATGTCAGCAAAATATAATCTAATTCTTTAACTTTTTGCCAAAAAGTAATTTCGTTATTTAATCTATCATGTTGAAACATTAAATTTCTATTTCCTCAAAATTTTTTTGTTTATTTCTTAGATCATTTCTATCTATAATTAATTTGAATAATTCTTTTGCAATTGGTGCAGCAGTTCTACTTCCTGAACCACCATGTTCAACTATAATACTTAATGCATATCTAGGATTCACATACGGACCATAGGCAACATACAATGCATGATCTCGATCTTTATAAGGAATTTGCTCAATTTTTAAATCAAGTTCTCTTTCTCGCATGCTAATTCTCTTAACCTGTGCAGTTCCAGTTTTGCCTGCGAATTGGTATTTAGGATCATCTATTCTAGATTTATATGAGGTTCCATATAATTCGTTAGTTGAACTATACATAGCTTCTTGTACAATTTTAATGTTCTTAGCATTTTTAAATAATTTCTTTTCTTGTCCGTGCAAAGTTTCTTCTTTTAATTTTCTTTTTGTTTCTTCATATGACATAGCATTATTATCAACTATAATTCTTGGTTTTATATTGTAGCCGCCGTTAGCAATCTGTGCTGTCATTAGGCATAATTGAAGTGGAGTTGTTTGAGTATAACCTTGACCTATTCCAGTTATTAATGTTTCTCCAAGCACCCAGCCTTTTCCAAGATTATTTTTTTTCCATTTAGTGTTTGGAAACAAACCTGATTTTTCAAAATCAAAATAATCTCCCAATACCTTTTTACCTAGACCAAATTTTTCAGCTGTAACATTTAGTCGATCTACTCCTAGTAATCTTGCAACTTCATAAAAATAGGTATCACATGATTGTTTCATTGCATTTTTTAAACTTACAATTCCATGACCTTTTTCTTTCCAACAGTGAAAAGTCTGTCCATAGAGCTCCATCTTTCCAGTACATTTAACTTTGAAACTTGGACTAACAATTTTATTTTCTAAAGCTGATAAAGCTACAATTGGTTTTATTGTAGATCCTGGTGAATAAAGTCCTGTCAGTGTCTTATTTACTAATGGTTTTAATGGATTATTTCTAATTAATGCCCATTCATCATTGCTTATACCAAACAAAAATTTGTTTGGGTCATAAGAAGGAGAAGAGTACATTGCGATGATATCACCCGTATAAATATCCATTACACTTATAGATCCAGCACGATCATTTAAAAGTTTTCCACAAGCTTTTTGAACTTCTGTATCAACAGTCAATCTTACTCTTAAACCTTGTTTGCCTTTTTGATACTCAAGTTGATTAATTCTTTTTCCATAAGCATTAACCTCATACCTTTGGATCGCATTTGTGCCAATTAAGTAGTTTTCTAAAGTTTTTTCTAAACCTAATTTTCCAATTTTTATTCCTGGAACAAATCTTTCTTGTACTGTTTCATTTGCAAGAATTTCTTCTTCATTAGGTTGACTAACATATCCTAAAATATGAGTATAAACTTCGTTGAAAGGATAGTTTCTTGAAATTGTCATAACCGGCTTAACACCAACTAAATCATATAAATAATTATTTATTTTTAAAAAATCATTCCAAGATAAATTTTCGGATACAATAATACTTTCCCAAGGTTTTAATTGATTTTTTAATTTTACTATTTTTTCTATTTTTTTGTCACTTAAATTAAGCAGTGTTTTTAGTCTTGATAATAAATATTTAAAATTTTCAACTTGTTCAGGGATTATATGAAGTTGATATACTTTTAAATTTCCAGCTATTATATTTCCAAAGTAATCAACAATTTCACCTCTTACAGGTGGCAACTTCCATTCTCTAATTCTATTTTTATCTGAAAGAGTTAGATATTTTTTATTTTCATTAACTTGTAAAGAAAAAAGTCTTGCTATAATTCCAGTGAAAATTATTATTTTTGCAGCACCTATAATAAACATCCGTCTATTAATTATGTCTGTTTTTCTAATTCCTGAATTTCCTTTAATCATTCTTCTTAAGTAAAATTTTACTATTTAAAATATTAAATAAAATAAAAAATAAAGGGTAAAATAAAAAAGTAAAACCTGAGTTTATTAAGTAACTCATATAATCTACCTGATATAAGAATATTAAATCTAAAATTATTACTTGGATAGAGTTTATAAGCAAAACAGCAACAAAAAATGAAAGCCAATCATTTATAAATTTTGGACTTAGTGTAATTTGTCTTATATATGATGTGATGGCACAGATTAGTAAATAACAAAAACTACTTATACCAATTGGAATACCAATTACTACATCATTAATAATTCCTGCTAAAAAAATTGAAAAATATCCCAGATGTTCTGGATTTCTTAAAGTCCAAAAAAAAATTAAAATGAAAACAAAATTGAATGAAAAATAATCTAAATTTAAATAATTAAAATCAAATTCATTAAAGACAGAAAAAAATAGAAAAATAAAAGGTAAATAAGAAATAAATGATTTAAAAAATGTACTTTTATTCAGCGAAGCCATTATTGATCCTCACCTATCTTAAATTCTACGATCTTTACAAAACTTAATTGTCCAAAATCAGAAAAAAAATCTATCTGATCTCTATTATTTGTTATTTTACCAACTGGAATACCTGGTTTAAATATACCGCCTAAGCCAGAAGTATATACAACTGCCTCATTTTCAATCTGATTTTCTTTATTCTCATCTTTAGTGTATTCAATTATCCCATGATCTTTACCAGTTCCAGAGACTACAGCTTGTAAAAATGGGGGTTGAATTGTCACTGGGATTTTACTATTTAAATCTGACAAAAGAAGAGCTCTCGAATTTGAGTAATTTACCTCAATAATCTGACCCACTAAATAATTTCTATCCATTATTGCCATTCCAATTTTAACATTATCTTTCGACCCTCTATTCAAAATAATAGATTTTAAATATGGACTTTCCCTATCAATTAAAACTTTTGCAAATATTTCTTCTGAATTTATTTTTTCATTAATCAACTCTCTGAGTCTTTTATTTTCAGCAGCTAAAAAATTATTTAATACTTTGATCTCCTCTGTGTTTTCTATTTTTATTAATTGGTTTTGATAATTTTTGTAAAAATCAAGATGTGATCTAAATTTAGATATTACCTCTTTAATTTTATTCTCTGGAAATGAAAAAATATAAGATGATCTATAAATTATTTCATTTATTCCTAATTTTGTATGTTGGATTACTTTAAAATTAAAATTACTTAAAATTGTTAAAACAATAGATAAAATTAATAGACTTATAAGAGAAAATTTTTGCTTTTCTTTCTTTTTAAAAAAAGCTGATCTTAAGGCAATTACAAAATCGTCTCTGCCTTTTGCCATCTTTTAGTATTCAGATAACATAGTAGAAAAAGTTTCTTCTTGATCCAAAGCTTTACCAGTCCCCACTGCAACACAAGATAATGGATCATCAGCAACATGTACAGGTAAACCTGTTTCCTTCGAAAATCTTTTATCAATATTTTTTAATAAAGCTCCACCGCCTGTTAAAGTAAGACCCATATCCACTAAGTCAGCAGATAATTCTGGAGGAGTGTTTTCTAAAGCATCTTTGATTGCATTGACCATTTCTTTTAGTATATCATTTAGTGCTTCAGCAGTATCTTCCTCTGTGATATTTACTTCTTTTGGAGTACCTGATCTTAAATCTCTACCTTTTACTGGGTAAGTATTAGTTCCTGTTGGAATAGCTGTACCCATTTCTTTTTTAATCTTTTCAGCAGTTGTATCTCCAATAAGTAAATTGTATTCTTTTCTCATGTAATTAACTATTGCTGTATCCATTGCATCACCAGCAGTTCTCAAAGATTTTGAATATACTAATCCCCCAAGAGACATAACTGCTATCTCACTAGTACCACCGCCTATATCAACAATCATTGATCCTGTGGCTTCAGAAATTGGAAGACCAGCTCCAATAGCTGCAGCAATTGGTTCTTCAATTAATTGAACTCTTCTTGCACCAGCAGCCAGTGCACTATCTTGAATTGCTTTTCTTTCAACTGGTGTTGAACCAGTTGGTACACAAATTAAAATTCTTGGATTGGCAAAAGTACTACCTTTATGAACTTTTTTTATAAAGTGTTTAATCATCTCTTCTGTAACGATAAAGTCTGCAATAACACCATCTCTTAAAGGTCTGATAGCACTGATATTTCCAGGTGTTCTTCCAAGCATAGTTTTGGCTTCATCTCCAACAGCTAAAACATTTTTCTTTCCACCTTGATCAACAATTGCAACAACAGATGGTTCGTTAAGAACAACACCTTTTCCTTTTAATACCACCAGTGTATTTGCTGTTCCAAGATCAATTGCCATATCTTGGCTCCAAACTTTTTTAACGCTATCGAATAATCCCATTATATTCCCCTTACCTTTTGACTTTCTTGCTCCATTGGAGCTGTTTTATCTCGTTTAATTATCATTTTATTTAATGCATTTATGTAAGCATTTGCAGATGCAACCAAAGTATCGGTATCTGCTGCTTGACCTACAGTAGTTTTTCCATTTTCCTCAATTTTTACACTAACAGTGGCTTGAGCATCAGTACCTTCAGTAACCGCATGCACTTGATAAAGCTGTAAATTTACATCATGAGGATAAAGAGTTTTTATGCATTTAAATATTGCATCCACAGGACCATCTCCAGTTTCTATAGCTTGTTTTACATCTCCATATACATCTAAAGTCATCTCTGCTTTTTGGGGTTCACCTGTCCCTGCAAACACTTTTAACGATTTTAAACTAATGGCACTAACTTTATTATCAGTAATTAAACTATCATCTACTAGAGCGATAATATCCTCATCATAAACATGTTTTTTCTTATCTGCTAAGACTTTGAATTTTGCGAATGCATTACTTACAACATCATCTGTAAGATTGGGGTAACCTAAGCTATTCATTTTATCTTTAAATGCATGTCTGCCAGAATGTTTACCCATCACTAATGAAGTTTGTTTAACTCCAACACTTTCAGGAGTCATAATTTCATAAGTTTGTCTATTTTTTAACATTCCATCCTGATGAATACCTGCCTCGTGCGCAAATGCATTTTTTCCAACAATTGCTTTATTATATTGAACTGGAAATCCAGTTGCATTTGAAACTATCTTTGATGCTTTGCTTAATAATGTTGTATTAATTCCAGTCTCGTAAGGCATTAAGTCTGGTCTTGTCTTAATTGCCATAACTACTTCTTCTAATGCAGCATTTCCTGCTCTCTCACCTAAACCATTTATAGTACACTCAATTTGTCTTGCACCAGCTTGAACACCAGCTAAAGAATTAGCTACTGCTAAACCTAAATCATTATGACAATGAGTAGATAAAATTGCTTTATCAATGTTAGGAACTTTATTTAAAAGTGTTTCGATGATTGTTGTGAATTCAGATGGTATTGTGTAACCAACAGTATCAGGAATATTAATAGTTGTTGCTCCATTTTTGATTGCAAGCTCAACTGTTTTACACATATAATCCATATCAGTCCTTGTGCCATCCTCACATGACCACTCGACATCATCAGTAAATTTTCTTGCATAAGCAACATGTTTACCGATTGATTCATAAACATCCTCTGGTGACATATTTAATTTATGTTTCATATGTAGAGGGCTTGTAGAAATAAAAGTATGTATTCTAAATCTAGGTGCATGCTTTAATGCTTCATAAGCTCTATCAATATCTTTTACAGAATGTCTAGATAATCCTGCAGGTATAGAATTTTTTAAAATCTTGCTAACTTCAGATACAGCCTCAAAATCTCCTGGAGATGCTATAGGAAAACCTGCTTCGATGATATCAATTCCCAATTCATCAAATACTCTGGCAATCTGAATTTTTTCTTCTAAACTCATAGACGCGCCTGGTGATTGCTCACCATCACGCATAGTTGTATCAAATATAAAGACTCTATCCTTGTCGCGCATAATAAAATTTTTAGAAAAACTATAATACAATCTATAAGAGAGATTGCAAAATAATTAGTGTAAATAGGTAAATTTTTTCATCCATTTTAAGATATACAAAAATTAATTATAAATAGACTCAATTTTAGGCATCAAGTGTAAAAGTTCCTTTGTATATTCATGGGTAGGGTTTAAAAATAAATCCTCAGTATTTGAAACTTCACATAACTTGCCATCTTTTAAAACTCCAATTCTATCACACATTTGTCTTACAACCGGTAAGTCATGACTAATAAATAAAATGGTTAAATTTAATTGTTCTTGAAGATCTTTTAACAAATTTAATATTTGTGCTTGAATACTAACGTCTAGTGCAGATGTGGGTTCATCACAAACTAAGAGCCTTGGCTCAGTTGCTAAAGCTCTTGCAATCGAGATTCTTTGTCTTTGACCGCCAGAAAATTCATGAGGATACCTATCTGCAGATTTTTGATTCATTTCAACAGAATCTAATAAATCATAGATATAATTATTTAGATCAAAGTTAGATATCGAAGAATTATGAAGTTTAATAGGTTCTGCAATAATATCTTTTACTTTCAATCTACCATTTAGTGATGAGTAGGGATCTTGAAAAATCATTTGTATTTGTTTTCTAAATTTCATCAGCTCTGATCTATTTTTTATTTGTGTAATACAAGTATTATCAAAAAATATATCTCCTGAAGAAGGTTTAAATAAATTTACGATCATTTTTGCAATAGTTGATTTTCCACTTCCACTTTCACCGACTAGTCCAAATGACTCACCTTCTTTTATTTCAAATGAAACATTATTTACGGCTAACACAGAATTTTTAGAATTTTCTGTAAAAAAATTGTCATCAAAACTTTTATTAAGATTTTTAACTTGTACTAAATTTTGATTGATAATTTCTTTTTTAGTCCATCTATTCAATATTTTAATATTATTTTCTTTATTTTTGTTTTCTTTTTCCACTATTACAAACCTTGAAATTTTTTTATTGGTAGGTGGAACAGAACTTACTAGACTTTTGGTATAATTTTGTTGGGGAGTTGTTAAAATTTTTTTTGTTTCACCAATTTCGACTAAATTTCCACTTTTCATAACAGCTACACGGTTAGCTGTCTCAGCTATAACACCCATATCATGAGTAATTAATATCACAGCCAAGTTTCTTTCTTTTGTGAGTTTTTTAATTAAATCTAAAATCTGTGATTGAATAGAAACATCTAAAGCTGTGGTAGGTTCATCAGCAATTAATAATTCTGGTTCGCAGCACAAGGCTAAAGAAATAACCACTCTTTGCCTCATTCCTCCTGAAAACTGATGAGGATAGTCATTAAACCTTTTTTTAGCATCTTTAATTCCAACTTCTTTTAATAGATTAATAGATTTACTTTTTGCTTCCTCTTTGCTTAAATTTAGATGAGTTTGTATAGTTTCAATTAATTGTTCACCGACTGTTAATATTGGATTTAAAGATGTTTGTGGATCTTGGAATATCAATCCAATTTTATTACCTCGATATTTAATTATACTATCTAGGTTTTCATGAATATTTAAATCTCCCAAAATTACTGAGCCACTCGAAACTTTTCCTGGCTCGTCAATTAAATTAATTATAGCATTTCCAACAGTGCTTTTTCCAGAGCCAGACTCTCCAACCAATCCTAAAATTTCACCTTTATTTACTTCAATATTAACATTTTTGGCTGCATGAACAGTCTCTTTACGCATTTTATAATCAACACTTAAATTATTTATTTTTAAGAAACTCATTTTTTTAATTTTGGATTTAAAGTATCCCTCATCCAGTCTCCTAATAAGTTAATTGAAAAAGCTAATATCACCAAAAAAATTGCTGGAAAAAAAGTAATCCACCATTCTCCTGAAAATAAAAAATCATTACCTAATCTTATTAAAGTTCCTAAAGAAGGAGTGGTTGGAGGAACTCCAACACCCAAAAAACTTAAAGTTGATTCTGCTAAAATAGCAAGAGCTAAACCAATTGTACCGATAACTAAAACAGGTCTCATGATATTTGGTAAAATATGTTTAAACATAATTACTATGTTTGAAACACCAATTATTGTTGATGCAGATACATAATCTTTATTCTTTTCAACTAAAGTTGCTGCTCGTGATACTCTTGCAAACTGTGGCCATTCAGAAATCCCAATAGCAAATATCAAAACATAGATTGCCATTTCATCGTGCATTTCTCTTGAGATTAATCCTCTTGCTATCCCATCAACCAAGAGTGCCATCAAAATACTTGGTACAGTCAACTGAACATCTGTAAGTCTCATTACTACCATTTCATACTTTCCACCAAAATATCCAGCCGTTAATCCTAAACCAACGCCAAGAACTAGACTAAATATAATTGCAGCAAAACCAACAATAAGAGAAATTCTACATCCATATAATATGGTTGATAACATATCTCTTCCTTGACCATCTGTTCCTAGAATAAATTGTGATAAACCATCCTCTGTCCAAGAAGGGGGTGTAAATGCATCCATCAAAGATAAAGATGATGGATCAAAAGGTGTATATGGAGTTAAAAATTCAATAAAAAAAGAACAGAAAAAAATTATGAATAAAATAGCTGAAGATATAATTGCTGTCGGAGATTTAATAAAGCTATGATAAATGTCACTATCCTTAATTCTTTCCCATCTTGTCAAATTTAAATTATTATCCACTTGCGGCATCTCCTTTAACTCTAATCCTTGGATCAATAAAATAATACAGAATATCAACTATAAAATTTATCATCACAAAAACAAATGCGATGAAAACTAAATAAGCTGACATAATTGGTATATCTACAAACTGAACAGCTTGAATAAACAAAAATCCCATTCCTGGCCATTGAAAAACTGTTTCAGTTATAATTGAAAATGCGATTAAAGTTCCGATATTAATTCCAGCAATTGTTATTACGGGTATCAAACCATTTTTTAACGCATGCTTGTATTTAATACTGTCTTCACTAATTCCACGTGCTCGAGCAAATTTTATATAATCGGTTTGTAAAATTTCCATCATCTCAGCTCTTACTAGCCTGATAATATATGTCATTTGAAAAAGACTTAATGTAACTGAAGGAAGAATTATTGCCTTAACACCTGAAACTGTTAAAAAACCTGTTGTCCAAAATCCTAGGTCAACTACTTCTCCTCTACCAAATGAAGGAAGTACTCCTAAAATAACTGCAAATAAGTAAATAAATAATATCCCAATTACAAATGTGGGGAGTGATACTCCAAGCAATGAAATTGCTAAAACAAAGTCACTTAAAAAACCTTTTCTATTTATACCCGTATAAACTCCTAAAAGAGTTCCTGTAACTAAAGCTATCAAAGCAGAAATTACAACAAGCTCAATTGTGGCTGGTAATCTTTCAACAATCAATTCAGATACGGGTCTTCTTAATTGATAAGAAATACCAAACTCTCCTTTGGACGCATTAATTACAAATCTTGAAAATTGAACATGAATTGGATCCATTAAACCCAATGTTTCTCTTAATTCAGCTCTCTCTTCATCTGAAGTTTCCTCTCCAACCATGTTGTTTATTGGGTCTCCAACAAAATTAAATAAAGAGAAAGAAACAAAGGCAACAACTAGCATTACCAAAGCTGATTGAAACAGTCTCTTAAAAAAATATTTTATCAATTTGTGAAGATTAAGAATTTATAAGCCCCTTGTAATTTATAAGGGGCTTATAATAATTTTTATTTATTTTCCAGCAACAGCGTGCCTAAATAACGGTTCGTTATTCGGTCTAATAGGAACATTCACATTGCTTTTAGATGCCCAAGAAATTACTTGGTGGTGTAAAGGAAGATACGCAATATCATCTTTTACAATTTTCCAAGCTTTTGCAATTGCAGCATTTCTTTTGTCTAAATCAACTTCACCTTCCATAACTCTAATTGCAGCATCTACTTCAGGGTTGCTGAAATTAACTTTATTCCAACTAGCACCTGTTTCATATAAATAATGAAATACGTAATGACTATCTAAAGTTGGTACACCCCATCCAAGCATATAAAAATCACCTTGGTCATCTTTTAGCTCTTTGAAGTGCTTACTTTTTGTTTGAGCAAACAAGTTAACGTTAACTCCAATTTTACCCAACATACCAACTACAGCTGTACAAATTGCTTCATCATTTACATATCTATCGTTCGGACATCTTAGTTCAACATCAAACCCATTAGGATAACCTGCGCTAGCTAAAAGTTTTTTTGCAGCATCGACATCATAAGGTAATCTTTTATCAAGTTCTGCAGTGTAGCCATTTACACCTGGAAAAGTAATAATTCCAGCTGGTTCACTCAAGCCTCTCATTACTTTTTTCTTGATGGCCTCAATATCAATTGCCTGGTAAAGAGCTTGCCTAACCTCTTTTTTCTTAAAAGGATTATCACCTGTATTACCAGTTCTTAATTTATCCGCAGCTTGGTCCATACCTAAAAAGATTGTTCTCATTTGAGCTGTACTTTCAACTTTATGAGCTGATGAAGCGCCAATTCTTTTTAAATCTTGTACAGGAGCATCTGTAACCAAGTCAATTTCTCCAGATAACAATGCGGCAACTCTTGTTGCTGCATTTTTAATAGGAAGTAATTCAATCTTAGTTAAACCTTTATCATCCATTTCGCCCCACCAATACTTGTTTCTTTTAAAAACTGTTTTTGTATTTGGTTCTCTAAGAGTAATTTTAAATGGACCTGTTCCTAAAGCATTTGTTGCAGAAAATGTTTCCTGTCCAGCGTCCCAGTTTTGAGGTGACATTGCAAAATTTTTCTCCGACCAAGCTTTAGACATAATAAATATGTTTGAAAGTTGGTTTAATAGAATAGGATTTGGTTTACTTGTTGTTATTTTGACAGCATAATCTCCCACTGGTTCTACATTTGAAACCGTACTGATATATTCTTTAAAGTCTGATGTTCTTTGTTTTGCTCTTAAAATACTAAAAACAACATCTTCAGATGTCATTCCAGAACCATCAGAAAACTTTGCATCTTTTCTTAATTGAAAAATCCATGTATTTGGATCAGTAGTTTTCCAACTAGTAGCTAAAGCAGGTCCAATTTTCATATCCAAACCTCTTTGAACAAGTGCTTCATATACTTGTCTAGATACCTGAGTGGTAGGACCCTCGTTCTGTGCGTGCGGGTCTAGTGTTAGACTGTCTCCCTGCATTGACCACTTAATAGTTTGAGCGGCCCAAGCAGAAGAGAAACCTGTAACTAAAACCAAAGATAATATTAATCTTATAAAATTTCTAATCTTCATTTTTTCCTCTCTTTTAATTTTATAAGAAAATTATAAGTGAAAAAAAAAGATTATGACAGATATAAAAATACCATTAAAAATTAACTTTTGTCGCTATCAACTAATTTTTTCTTACTGATCCAAGGCATCATAGCTCTAAGTTCTGCTCCAACTTTTTCTACAGAATGTTCAGCTAATTTTGCTCTGGTTGCTAAGAAGTTTTTTTGACCAGTTTTGCACTCATTCATCCACTCTTTGGTAAATTTACCAGATTGAATATCTACCAAAACCTCTTTCATTCTCTTCTTTGTCTCTTCCTTATTGATAATTCTTGGACCAGATTGATACTCACCATATTCAGCAGTATTTGAAATTGAATAATTCATATTTGCAATTCCACCTTCATATATCAAATCAACTATTAATTTAACCTCATGAACTGTTTCGAAATATGCCATCTCCGGTTCATATCCTGCTTCAACTAAAGTTTCATATCCATTTTTAATTAGTTCAACTAAACCACCACATAAAACAGTTTGTTCACCAAATAAATCTGTTTCAACTTCGTCTTTGAAAGTAGTTTCAATAATACCTGATCTTCCTCCACCTACTGCTGAAGCATAGGAAAGAGCTAGGTCCCTTGCTTTGCCAGATCCATCTTGATGAACTGCAAACAAACACGGAACTCCACCACCTTTTTCATACTCACTTCTTACTAAGTGACCAGGTCCTTTTGGAGCAACCATAAATACATCTAAATCTTTTCTTGCTTTAATTAAGTCATAGTGAACATTTAAACCATGAGCGAAAGCAATACTTGTTCCTTCTCTTACTCTTTGTTCAATATGGTTTTTATAAATTTCAGCTTGTAGTTCGTCTGGAGTTAATATCATGACAACATCTGCCCAAGCTGCTGCATCTGATAAATTCATTACTTTTAAACCTTTTGATTCAGCTTTAGCAACACTTGAGGATCCTTCTCTTAATGCAACAACTATTTCTTTAACTCCACTATCCTTTAGATTAAGTGCATGAGCATGACCTTGGCTTCCGTAACCAAAAATCGCAATTTTTTTATTTTTAATTAAATCTACATCTGCATCTTTTTCATAAAACATTTTCATAATTTATCTCCTATTAATTAGTTAAAAATTTTTGCACCTCTTGTCATTGCAACAGCCCCTGTTCTTGAAGTGCTTATAAGTCCCAAGGGTTTTAATTTTTTACTCATCTTATCAATTTCTCTTCTAAGTGCTGTTATTTGAATAACTGCAGATGATTTTGTTTCATCCAATACTACTGGGTTAAATTTTTTACAAGCATTTAAACATTTTTCAATTTTATTTTTTTTGCCCACAATTTTAAACAGAGCCATCTCTTTAAAAATCACGTCTTTATCGTCTCTTTTAAATTCAGCAACTTTGTGCACAGGTACTAATTTGGTTAACTGTAGTCTAATCTGGTCAATTACCTGTGGTGTTCCTGTTGTTACAATTGTTATTCTTGATATGTTTTTGATAGCATCAACTTCAGCCACTGCCAAAGACTCAATATTATAACCTCTACCAGAAAACAGGCCAACCACTCTTGCAAGAACACCTGCTTCATTATCTACCCAAACAACAAAAATATAAGTATCAGTTCTTTGTTTGATAGATGGAGAGCTATAAGCTGACTTTGATATGGGCATATTGATTAAACTAAGGCTTTGCCTTTTCCTTTTATTTTATTCTCCTCTTGATCGTTTGGTCCAAGTATCATTTGATTATGAGGTTTGCCTGAAGGTATCATTGGAAAACAGTTTTCATTTGGATCCACATGACAATCAAAAATAACAGGGCCATTATGGTCAACCATTTCTTGAATTTTTTCATCAAGCTCTGATGGATTATCAGCTTTAATTCCTTTACAACCATAAGCATCGGCCATTTTCATAAAATCTGGTAGTGCTTCTGAATAACTCTCAGAATAATTTTTTTCATGAAGTAGCTCTTGCCATTGTCTTACCATTCCCATGTACTGATTATTTAAAATAAATATCTTTATTGGTAAGTTGTATTGAACAGCCGTAGACATCTCTTGCATTGTCATTAAAACTGAAGCTTCTCCAGCAATATCAATAACTAATTTTTCTGGATGAGCTACTTGAACTCCAACAGCTGCAGGTAAACCATATCCCATAGTTCCCAATCCACCTGAAGTCATCCATCTATTTGGTTTGTTAAATTTATAATGTTGAGCAGCCCACATTTGGTGCTGACCCACTTCTGTTGTCACATAAGTATCTTTATTTTTTGTTAATTCATAAAGTCTTTGAACGGCATGCTGAGGTTTAATGCTATCTTCACTATTTATGAAATTTAAAGAATTTTTGTTTCTCCATTTTTGAATTTGTTCCCACCATTTCGCAATATTGGGTTTGTTTGATTTACCATTGCCATTTTTCTTTTTAATAATTGTCTTATTAATTTTATCTATTACTTTTGTAACATCACCTACAATTGCAAGATCTACTTTAATAATCTTATTTATTGAGGATGGATCAATATCAATATGAACTTTTTTTGAATTAGGAGAGAACTCATCAATTTTTCCAGTAATACGGTCATCAAATCTCGCACCAATGTTTATTAATAAGTCACAGTCATGCATTGCATTGTTTGCTTCATATGTTCCATGCATTCCTAGCATTCCTAAAAACTGATTATCATCTCCAGGATAAGCACCTAGACCTTGCAAAGTTGAAGTAATTGGAAATCCTGTTAGTTCAACAAATTTTCTAAGAGCTTCACTTGCTTTTGGTCCTGAATTAATTACGCCTCCGCCACTGTAAATTATTGGCTTCTTTGCTTTATTAATTAAATTAATTAATTGGTCAATTTCATCAGCTGAAAACTTATTGTGAGATTTGCCATTTAAACTTTTTTCTTTTTTTGGTTTTTTATATTTTGCTTTTGCAAATTGAATATCTTTTGGAATATCTATTAATACTGGGCCAGGTCTTCCAGTTGTTGCAACTTTAAAAGCTTCATGCATAACATCTGAAAGATTATTAATATCTTTTACTAACCAGTTATGCTTTGTGCATGGTCTTGTTATTCCTGTTGTATCACATTCTTGAAATGCATCTGTACCAATAAGATGTGTTGGAACTTGACCCGAAATACAAACCATTGGAACTGAGTCCATATATGCATCAGTTAAAGCAGTAACGACATTGGTTGCACCAGGTCCTGATGTAACCAAAACAATACCGGGTTTTCCAGAAGATCTCGCATAACCTTCAGCTGCATGACCTGCACCCTGCTCATGTCTTACAAGAATATGTTTAATGGATGGATGATTTTTTAATTCATCATATATTGGTAGTACAGCACCACCAGGATAACCAAAAATATGGTTTACCTTTTGGTCTTCAAGACACTTAAATACTATTTCTGCTCCAGTTAATAATTTTGGCATTTCGCAATCTAGCTGAAGTTGTGCTAATTGGTCAAGGTTAAGTATGGAAAATTTAAATTTTTTTTAAAAATTTATTTATCTCAGATGGGTTTAATTTTATCCAATCGCTCATGTGTCCTCGAGCCCATGTGCTTTGTCTTTTGGCGTATTGTCTAGTTTTTATTGATATTTTTTCTTTGATTTCATCAATTTTTTTTTCTCTTGCTAAATATTCTTGAATTTCATTTATTCCAATTGCTTTGCATGCAGTCATCTGATCATTAATTTTTAGTTTTAGAAATCTTTTAACCTCATTCACAGCACCCATTCTAATCATTTTTCTGGTTCTTTGATGAATTCTTTCAACCAACTCATCACGTGGATAATCAATATAAATTTTGAAAAAATCCTCGTCTAAATACTTTGATTTAGTATTTTTAAACCAATCATGAAGAGATTTTTTTGTAAACTTTTTAACTTCAAAAGCCCTAATTGATCTTTGGGTATCAGTTGGATTAATTTTATATTTCGATAGAGGATCCAGTTTTAATAATTGCTTATAGAATTTATTTTGGCCAATTTTTTTGTTTAGATTTCGAATTTGATTTCTAAACCTTAGTGGAATGTTTGGAATTTGAACTAAACCATCAGTTAGTGCTTTGAAATAAAGTCCAGTTCCTCCAACAAGAATTGGAATTTTTTTTCTTTTTTTAACTTCAATTATTTTTTTATTTGCAATTTTAAGCCAATCACCAGTTGAAAAACTTTTTTTTGCATCTTGGAAACCATATAGATGATGTTTAATTGATTGATAGTTTTTTGGGCTAGGTCTTGCAGACAAAATTTTAAGTTGCTTATAAACTTGCATACTATCTGCATTAATAATTTCGCCTTTAATTTTTTTTGCAAGTTTAATTGCAAAACTTGATTTTCCAGATGCAGTGGGTCCTGAAATTAAAATTATCTTGGATTTAAAATCCATTACTAATCTAATTTAACACCAATATATCTTCGTTGATTTTGATTGTTATAAATTGCAATTAAAATAGTTTTTTGATTTGAATTTATTGTTTTTTGAACAATATCTCTTAAATCATCTGCTGATTTTATTTTTTTCTTCTGAGCTTCAATAATAACACTATTGATCTCAATTGAGTTTACTAATGGACTATTATTAGCCATATTAGTAATTACTAATCCTGTAGTTTGGTTTGGTAATTTACGGTTTTTTATATCCTCTTTAGTTAATGGTCTCACTGATATTCTTAAACTCTCTATAATTTCATCTAAATTATTTTCATCCTTATTTGCATTTTCGCTTACTTTGAAATCATCAGAAGTTTCCAGTCTTCCTAACAAAACTTTTTTGGTTATTTCTTTTTTATTTCTCCAAATTTTTACATCTACATTTTTTCCAACTTCTGTTCTTGCAACAATTATTGGCAACTCTTTCATTTGCTTAATCTCAACTCCATTAAACTCTAAAATTATATCTCCAGCCTGAATACCAGCTTTTTCGGAAGGACTGTTTTCAGCAACACTTGCAACTAGAGCACCTCTTGGTTTATCAAGTTCTTCAACCTCAGCAATTTCTTTAGTTACATCTTGAATTCTCACACCTAACCAACCTCTTTTTGTTTCACCAAATTCAATTAGTTGTTTAATTACTTGTTGAGCACTGTTTGATGGAATTGAAAATCCTATACCAATAGAACCATTTCTTCCTAAGATAGCTGTATTAATTCCAATCACATTTCCTTCCATATCAAATAAAGGTCCACCTGAATTACCAGAATTAATTGATGCATCTGTTTGAATAAAATCCTCATATCTGGATAACCCAATTGATCTGTTTCTTGCTGAAATAATTCCAGCAGTTACTGTTCCGCCAAGACCAAATGGATTTCCAATAGCTAGCACCCAATCACCAATTCTTGCTTTATCTGAATCTCCAAAGCCAACTGGTTTGAATTTTTCCTCTGTTTCTAATTGTAATACTGCAATATCCATTAAAGGATCAGCACCAAGAACTTTTGCTTTATATTCTTGGTCGCCATTAACTCGGACAATAATGTCATCAGCATCCTGAATTACATGATTGTTTGTTACCACTATTCCTTTTTCATCAATAATAAATCCAGATCCTAAAGCTGCAGATTTTCTCTCTTGAGGAGTTCCAAATTCTTTAAACATATCTTCAAATGGAGAGCCTGGAGGAAATTGAAATGGAAAAGGATTACTATTAGTAACTACAGTTGTTGAAGTAGAAATATTTACTACAGATGGCATCAGTTTTTCCGCAAGATCTGCAAAAGATGCTGGAACGGGTTTAGAGTTTGACTGTAAAGTAAAACTTAAGGAAAAAATAATTGTTAAAAATATTAATCTTATTTTTTTCATATTAACTTTTTACAAAATAAATAATTACAAAACCAATAATTGCAAAGATTAGTCCCCCTGATCTTAATTGACTATCTTTTACAAGATCTAGTTTCTTTAACATACTTTTCATTTTTGCTGGAAATAAGGCATATAAAATTCCCTCTATAAATAAAAAAAGACCAAAAGCTATGACTAGCTCATTCATCTAATTTCTATTGTTTGATTTCAGGTTTTATATTTCCAAAAAACTTAAAGAATTCACTATCAGGAGACAAGATTAAAGATGTTTCTCCCCCAATTAAAGCTTTTTCATAAGCTTGCATTGCTCTATAAAAAGCAAAAAACTCAGGGTCCTGGCCAAAGGCATCTGCAAAAATTTTATTTCTTGTACCATCACCTTCCCCTTTCATAATTTCTGATTGTTTTTGAGCATCTGCTAAAATTACTGTTACTTCTTTGTCTGCAGTTGATGTGATCGTCACTGCCATTTCAGCACCCTGTGCTCTAAATTCTTTTGCTTCTCTTTCCCTCTCAGTCTGCATTCTTCTATAAATTGCATCACTGTTTGCTTGTGGAAGATCTGCTCTTTTAATTCTAACGTCAACAATACTAATACCAAAATTCTGTGCTTCATTATTTACACCTTCTTTGATCAATTCCATTTGCTTAGATCTATCTTTAGACAATAGAGTTTGCAACTCTTCCTGACCTAGAACATTTCTAATTCTTGAGTTTATAATCGTTGACAACCTTGATCTTGCAACTCTTTCGTCTCCAACAGAAATATAAAATTTCAAAGGATCCACTATTTGAAATCTTGCAAATGCATCAACTATCAATCTTTTTTGATCAGAAGCGATTACCTCTTCTGGTGGGGTATCTAAATTTAAAATTCTTTTGTCCAGATAAACAACATTTTGAATAAATGGAATTTTAAAATTTAAACCAGGTTTCATTATAATTCTTTTTGGATCACCAAACTGAAGAATTATTGCTTGGTTTACTTCTTTAACTATAATTATTGATAGAAACGCTACAACACCAATTAAAACTAGTATTCCAGCAACTATTTTTCCAGCTTTCATTTTAATTTGTCGCTTTCTTTTTTAATTCAGGTAGAGGCAAGTATGGTACTACTCCTGAACCAGCGTTTTTTTCTATAATAACTTTATCAATATCTGCTAGTACTTTTTCCATAGTTTCTAAAT
The DNA here is from genome assembly GCF_965262185.1 of Candidatus Pelagibacter sp. Taxonomy (GTDB): domain Bacteria; phylum Pseudomonadota; class Alphaproteobacteria; order Pelagibacterales; family Pelagibacteraceae; genus Pelagibacter. The sequence continues at coordinate 1,167,589 of NZ_OZ253498.1, read as the reverse complement.
ACATTCTTTCTTGAGTAACTGCTTTTGCGTTTTTATATTCATTATAAATTGATATAAATCTACTTGCTTCACCTTCTGCTTTAGCAACAACTTCTTTTTTATACGCTTCTGCAGCTTGTAAAATTTTTTGAGCTTCCCCTCTTGCTCTAGGGATTACATCGTTTGCATAAGCCTCAGCTTCGTTTTTAGATCTTTCCATATCTGCTCTTGCAGCTTGAACATCTCTAAATGCATCAATTACTTGATCGGGTGGATCTGCTTTTTGCGTTTGTACTTGTGTAATCTGTATTCCACTCTCATAATCATCTAAAATAGTTTGAATAATTTCTTGAGTTTCAATCTCTATACTTGATCTACCTTCTGTTAGTATTGGTTGAATATCACTTTTAGCAATTACTTCTCTCATCGCTGTTTCTGCAGCTGCTTTTACAGTTCCTACAGGATCTTGAATTTTAAATAGGAAATTTCCTGCATCTTTAATTACCCAAAACACAGAAAAATCTATGTTTACAATGTTTTCATCACCAGTAAGCATTAAGCTTTCTTGAGGAACATCTGCAACACCACCTCCTGTAGAAAAACCACTATCTCTCTCTGATCTAAATCCAATATCAATTCTATTAACTTTTGTTACTTTTGGTGTTTCAACAGTCTCAACTGGAAAAGGAATATGATAGTTCAATCCAGGTTGAGTAGTTTTAACAAATTTTCCAAATCTAAGTACAACACCTTGTTCATCTGGTAATACTCTATAAAGCCCGCTTGCAAGCCATACAAAGGCTAAGATTAATAAAATTAATCCAATAGACTTTCCACCTGAAGATTTTCCACCAGGTAAAAACTTTTTTATCTTATCTTGAAACTCTCTTATGATTTCATCTACGTTTGGTGGTGTCGGTCCTCTTCCTGAACCGTTGCCTCCACTGCCACCACCAGGAGGCGAACCCCATGGACTTCCACCTCTACCTTTGAAATCATCTGACATATGTCAAAGTATATAGTGTCTTTATTGTAAAAAACAAGTAATGATAGTTTCATGTCTGATAAAAAGCCAGAACTAAGTGACGCAATGAAAAGAAAGATGGAGCCTAAGAAATTTACAAAAAATCCAATCTTAGGAACTAAGTTTACTATCGCGATTTCAAGTGCAAAAGGAGGCGTGGGTAAATCTACATTTGCAACGAATCTGGCTTTAGCTTTAAAAAAAGTTGGATGCAGAGTTGGATTGTTAGATGCTGATATTTATGGCCCTTCCATTCCAAAGATGTTTGATATTAATGAAAAACCAAAAAGTGACGGTCAAAAATTAGATCCCATAACAAAATATGATATTCAATGTATGTCAATTGGATTTTTGGCAGATCAACAAACTCCGATGATTTGGCGTGGTCCAATGGTAACTAGTGCAATTAAAACTTTTACTCAGAAAGTTAATTGGAAAGACTTAGATTTTATAATTGTTGATATGCCTCCAGGAACTGGTGACACTCAATTAACTTTTTCACAAGAAATTAAAATGGATGGTGCAATCATTGTATCAACTCCTCAAGAAGTTGCTCTTTTAGATGTAAAAAGAGGAATTAAAATGTTTGATAAGCTTGGAGTTAAAATTTTAGGTTTAGTTGATAACATGAGTTTTTTTGTAGGAGATAATGGAAAGAAGTACAAAATATTTGGAGAAGGTGGAGTTAAAAAAACTGCTGAAGAATTTCAAAAAGAATTTTTAGGAGAAATACCAATTAATCCTGAAGTTGGAAATTCTGGTGATCAAGGAAAACCAATAGTCGAGTCAAACCCAAATCACGAAATATCAAAAATATATTTGTATTTTGCTGAAAAGATTAAATCAACTTATCTTTAAGATCAAAAGCAACCATTAATTCATTCCATTCTCTTTTAGATAGACCTGAACTCTCAACATCTACGTTTTGACCTTTAATAAGTTTTTGAATTATAACTTTTCCTTTAGCAGAAACCTCTGTTCCTCCTACTCGGTAATCCATAAATGCATCATAAGTTATTGGTACCCATTTTTTAACTGTATCTAACATTATATCTGCATAAACTCTAATTTCATACTGAGCATGACTATCAGCTCTTAACCTCAAAAAATTCATTAAATTCAATAAATCAGTTTTCCAATACCACTGGGTATATGTATTCAATGTTAAGTTCATTCTTGCAAGCTCTCTTGCTAATCCTTTTTTATTCTCATCAATTGTTGAACCATCATATCTTTCATTAAGCATTGTTTCATAATTATCATATGTTCTCTCCGCATCACTTTTTAAAAGTTCTAAAACTTCTTCTGCTTGTTTTCCTTCAAGAACATCTCCTCTTCCTTGTCGGTTGCTAGTAGATTGTGCTGCTAAATTTTCTTTAGTTGGTAAATAAAATTCTTTATCTAGAATTGAATATCTTGCAGAGTATTCATTTACGTTGGCAGTTCTATGTCTGATCCACTGCCTTGCAATAAATATTGGTAGTTTAATGTGATATTTAATTTCACACATTTCAAATGGTGTACTATGCCAATGTCTCATCAAGTATTTTATTAAACCTTTATCTGTTGAAACTTGCTTTGTCCCTTTTCCATAAGATACTCTTGCTGACTGAACTATAGAGGTGTCATCACCCATATAATCAACTACTCTTACAAATCCATGATCTAATGCCGGCAGCGCTTCATAGAGTATTTTTTCAAGCTCCGGAGCGGTAACTCTTTTAGTTTGATTGCTTTGGGATTGCTGGTTTTTTATTTCTTCTAATTGTTCTTTTGTTAATTTCATGATTGTTGTTGAATCTGTTGAAATTACTTTTATATTATTAATGTTGGATTTCCAACTACGACGATAAACGAATTTCGTAATAACCATTGCGGACGTGGGGGCAGTACCCACCACCTCCACCATTACAACTTACGGGGGTGAACTAGATTCGACGGGTGACTAAAGGCTATTCTTTCGTTCGGGATTGTTCCACCGTAACGGGCTAATTTATAATTGCTAACGAAAGTTACGCACTTGCTGCATAATTAACTTAGTTAATTAAGCACGGGGTCCGGGGCACCTGGCAACAGAACGCCCCCTACTTAAATTTAGAATTGTTGTATATCATCAAACCTTAACTAAATTCCTCTATGAAGTGTTCCACAAAGTTTCTACGAAGAAATTTCCAAAAACCTATATATTTTCTCTATTGTTTGATGTATTTAAAAAAAACTTCTTCAACAAATTTATATTCATTCTCATTATGTGGAGAATAGAGTTTATTTAGACTGAATAAAACTTTGATAAAGTAATTGAGATTTATCAAATATATTTTTATCATATTCAATATTTATTTCTTTTTTATTTGAATTTCTAAAAAATTTGAAGTCAATGTGTTTAAATTTTTCTAAATTTATTTTTTTTAGAATTTTTTCAACATAATTTGGATTATGCAGTTCTTCATAAACAACAAAATAACAATTTTCATAAGATTGAAATTTCATATAAATAAATTCATAAAATAAATTCCATTGTTCTAACCAATAGTTGATATTATTTAAATTATTAAAGTTAATCGGTTTGTTCCACGGTTTATGACTTAAACCAAATTCATTATGCCCAAGATAATTCATATATCGCCTAATAAAATCATTTTCCTTCTGTAATTGAATGAAACGAAGATGTTGATTTAAAAGTGAATTTGCTTGATGCAATGGTTCTCTTATAGGAATTAAAAAAATAGAATTGGGAAGTATTGATTGAATTAAATCTATTCTCTTAAAACTAAGATTATTTTTACTCAAATACTTATTTTTTTTATTACTTAACAAAATAAGTTGAATATAATTTTTTAATTCATTTTTAACAAACTCTTCATTGTTATCAAAAAATACTTCGTCTAATGCTTCTGGACTATTATTATCAAAATTTATCCCATCTCCATGTAATCTTTCTTTTTTTATAATATTTTTTTTATTAAATAATTTAGAAAAATTTGGTGATAATATAAAAGGCATATTATTGTAAGTTAAAGATGCATATTCATCTGATGAAAATAAGAAATTTAACAAACTAGTAGTTCCAGATCTTGCTAATCCAGTTATAAACACATGTGATTGGTTAACAATATCTCTATTTTTTAAATAAATCATTTTTTCAAGTTCAAATAATGATTTATTTATTATTTTTTTATTTAATACAAAATCATGCAGGAACTTTTGGATATTATTATAGTTTTGCATTATTTTTCCTTCGAATTAAATGATAGATTATAAAGACTATACTTAATTTGATAACACCTAAAATAGATATGATAAAATTTAAATAAGAATTAGATAATAAATTTAAAATAATCATAAAAACTATAATTGAAACAAGAATAATAAGTATCTTTATTGAAACTAATAATAATGTTTTTGAATAATTAAATATTAATTTTTCTTTTCTAAAGTCAGATACATTTTTATATTTAAATAACTTTAGTATTTTTTGATATATCTTAAAATTTGATTTAACAATATTTGTAAAGTTAACTAGTTGAATAAACTCATAGATTACTACAGCAGAACATATTAATAATATGTAATTAATCAATTTTATCTTGTTGTTGTTCTTTTTTTTCTTTTCCTTTTCTAAGCAATCGTTTTATTGGAAACCATATTAATCCAAAGAGCGCTACAAAAATTGCAACTATTATCCCAACCGTTGCTGCAATAGCGCCACTTCCAATGCCTGGTCCCAAATAAGCAAATGAGGATGTGGTAATTAAACAAAAAATAATTAAACTTAAAATTAATTTAAACATTTGTTATTTTTAATTAATGATTTATATTTTTTTATAAAAATTTCATCTTCAATCACTCTAATCCAGTTAACAAGACCTATATCGCCGTTTTCATCTTTATTTACAAACTCCCACTCTTTTTCACCTTTACTATTAAATAAGATTATTCTTCCATGACTTGTCTCTTCAACCATCAAAGATCCGTCTTTTAGAATGTGAGAAAGACCGCTTAAGTAAGTTTTAAAGTTCTCTTCTTGTAATTCTTTCTTAAATAATGTTTTAAATGTTTTTGTTTCAAAATTATAAATTACAATTTCTGTATAATCATTGTTAACAAAAAAATTATTGTTATTAAAAATTGAAATTTCTTTATTTGAAATGATATCGACATCATGTTGCATAGCAAAAGGACCGGTTATATAATTGATAATCTCATTAGTATTTGGTCGGTAATGAATTATTGCTGATTGATTTCTTATACTTATAAAAACATCACCTTTTTTCCAATATTTACTATTAAATAATGCAGGTTCAATATCATTTAAATGTATGGGGTCAAAATTATTTGCTAACGATGTGTTGTATGCAAAGTTGTCAGGCACAATTTCATTTTCAATAAGTAGTTCTGTAACACTTTTATTTAAAAGTATTTTACCATTAATATTTATTTTTATAATTGAGTCATCTGCATAATTAGGGATTGAATATTTTTTCACATATTTAGATTGGGGTTTCATTCTGCCTCCAATCCAAATATTTCCATCATGATCTAACATTTGACTATGATGAAATTGTTCTTCATCATTAATCCATAAAAGTTTTGAGCAAAAATCTATTTTAAATGCTGGACCATACGTACTTGTTAAGGAACCATCTTTTAAGATTAATGGATGAGTGTAAGTAAATCTTATTTTTGAATTATCAATTTTTAATCTTGGAAATTCTTTTTTATTTTTAACTTGACTATTCATTCTGTCTATATCGTGTGAATATGTGTGTAGGACCTCAAAATTCTTTAAATCTACTATATCAACTACCGCTCTATTTAAACTATTTTCATATCTTGGTAGTACCAAAAGTGCGTTTCTTTCATTATCTATGAACTGTTTAAATCTTTTTTTTCCTTTGTGTTTAGATAAAGGTTCTAGTTTATCAATATTCAGAGTTTTTGTCTTTAACATCATTCTAACATTTAATGGAACACTAGCAATTGTCATCACTATTTCTTGCAAAAATTTAAATTTTCTTCCACCTTCTTTGTGATATTTAACTATTGATCCAAATCCCATCATTCCAATAAAAGATAAAAATAAAACAACAAAAACAGGATATGTAAAAAATTTTTTCATTTAAGCACAAATTGGGTTTTTAAAATGTTTTAAGTTTATATCAAACTTTATTTTAAATATCAAAAATCTCTACGAAGAATCAAAAAAAGAAATCTGATAAATAACAAAAACTTACTACGAAGTTTCTACGAAGAAGTTTCCAAAAGTCCTTAATTTCTTTTAATAATAATTTAGAGATCGTTCTACAGAACGCCCCCTCTTGAAAATTTATTATGATCGTTGCTAAAAAAAAATAATAGACTTTATCTAACTAAGTTGAAAATTATTTGTTTTTAGCCAATACCATGAAGGATGATGAAAATGGTATATAAGGTAATTTATTTTTATCTTTCATCATATAAATTTTATTTGAAAATATTTTACTTTGCTTGCTCTCATTAAATTTTGTTGGAATTGTTGGGTGATAATTAATTGGATAAAAATCTACTAGCTCCCAATCATTTTTTTTTAAAATATCTACTAACTGCAAAGGAGAAAATTGATGTCGTTTATCTACATTTACTCCAGTTTTTGGTTGTTTAAACAACACTTCCTCAAATTTATTTCCTTTTAAATTTACAAATTTTTTAAAGTTAAGTTCATTTAATTTTACACTTTCGTCGTAAAATTTTTTGAAAGACGCTTTTTTAAACTCGTTAGAACTAAATTTATTTAATGAAAATAAATTAAATAATCTATTTCTAGTTCCAAAAATAATAAATTTATTTTTTTTTACAATTTTTTTTGAAATTTTAAAAAATTTAATGATATCATTGAGAGAAAGATATTCTATAAATCCATTTGCAGATAAACAATCAAACCTATTCTTTGTTTCAAATTCAAAAAAATTTTTATTATAAAACATTAAATTTCTTCTCTTAAATTTTCTTTTTGCTAAATCTATCATATTGCTAGAAAAATCTATTCCAACAGTTCTTTGAACTAATTTCGAACTATCATAACACAAGTCACCTGTGCCACAGCCAATATCGATTAATGATTTGATTTTTAATAATTTTAATTTACTTAAAACATAAAAATTTCTTTGTTGAATAGTATTTAATAATTTATTTTTTTTTTACATCAGATTTTTTTTGCCAATTTTTTGCGTCTTTTTCAAAAAATTTTTTTGTCTGATTTTGTTGTTTATAATTTTTGATTTTATTTAAAATCATTAGTATCGTATCTGGGTAATTCAAAAATATTGTGTATATTTTTTTTATTAATTTTACCTTCTTTTGTCGTTAAAGCAAATTTAATATCATATTTTCTTAATAAGTCTAAAGTTTTAATATCATAACTTCCATATGGAAAACAAACTGAAAAATTTTTATCATAAACATTTATTTTTTTAAAATAATTTATTGATTTTTTAATTTCATTTTCCTGTTCATTTTTATTAAGCTTATTCCACCAAAAATGATTGTATCCATGCGAACCAATTGAAAAATTATTTTTATACAATTCCTGTATGTTGCTTGTATTCATATAAAGTTCTTTTGAATACTCTTCCTCTCCAATATTTACTATATCTGAAAATATTTTTTGAACAATTTTTTCTCTAATTTTTAAAGGTAAGTGGCTTTGTAATAATCTTTTAATCAAAATTGTATTTTTATCGTCATATCTAGATGATAAATTGATTTTATTTAATTCTATTTGCTCTGAATTTTTATTGAGAAATTTTTTTACGTAATAAAAAATTAAACTCAAAAGTTTCTCTCTGTTTTTTTCTTTTTCTAAAATTAAATGAATTTTGTTTACATCGAGAACTTTTTTATTTTTAATACACATTACTGGAGGATAAAAATTTGCTGATATATTTTGTTTTTTTAAAAAAGGAAAAACATACTGATAATGATCGATATAGCCATCATCAAATGTAAGAAAAACTGATTTTTTTTTTGGAATTTTCTTTGAATTGATTATTTTAATAAATTGAAAATTAGAAAGAACATTAAAATTTTTTTTAAAGTATAATATTTGTTCTTTAAAATCAGAAAACTCTAAACCTTTTAAATTAGGATATTTGCTTTTTTTTATGTTTCTTACATAGTGATACATAACGACATAAATGTTATTTCCAAATGTTTTAATCATTTAATTAAGATATACTTTATTTCTTTATCTCTGCTTGAGCTGCAGACAATCTAGCAACTGGAACTCTGTATGGAGAACATGAAACATAATTTAATCCTGCCTTTGCACAAAAAAATATACTATGAGGATCTCCTCCATGCTCTCCACAGATACCCAATTTTAAATTTTTGTTTTGTTTTCTTCCTTTTTCTACTGCTATTTCAACTAAATCTGAAACTCCTTCATCTATAGAAACAAAAGGATCAACAGAAAATATTTTGTTTTCTATATAATCATTTAAAAATTTACCACTATCATCTCTACTAATCCCAAAAGTAGTCTGAGTTAAATCATTTGTACCAAAACTAAAGAATTCTGCATGCTTAGCAATTTCCTTTGCTTTTATTGCTGCTCTAGGTAATTCAATCATCGTACCTACTAAAAATTCTATTTTCAATTTATGTTCTTGTTGAACTTGACTTGCAGTTCTAATTACTAAGTCTTTAATTATTCGTATCTCTTCCTCTGTAGATACCAAAGGTATCATTATTTCAGGAAATGCAGATTTAATTTTACTTTTTTTGAGATTTGCTAAAGCTTCAAATATTGCTTTACATTGCATTTCATAAATTTCAGGAAAAGATATTCCTAGACGACAGCCTCTATGACCTAGCATGGGATTTTGCTCATGTAGCTCATCAATTCTTGACTCAACCTCTTTAACTGGAAGATTAACTATATTAGCAACTTCATTAATTTCCTTTTCTGTGCGTGGTAAAAATTCATGTAATGGCGGATCTAACAATCTCACTGTAACTGGTAATCCACCCATAATCTTAAAAATATCAATAAAATCTTTTCTTTGGTGTGGTAATAATTTTTCTAATGCTATTGCCCTGTCCTCTTTTGTTTTGGATAATATCATCTCTCTAACAGATAAGATTCTTTCTTCGTCAAAAAACATATGCTCAGTTCTACAAAGCCCGATACCTTCAGCACCAAAATCTTTTGCTGTTTTTGTGTCTTTCGGAGTTTCTGAATTTGTCCTTACTTTCAATTTTCTAAAGCTATCAGCCCATGACATTAACTTTGAAAAATCACCAGATATTTCTGGTTTTACAGTTGAAACACTGCCAGCAATAATTCTTCCTGTTGAACCATCTATGGTAATTATGTCTCCCTCTTTAATTTCCATTGAAGAAGTTTTAAAAGATTTATTTTCATAATTTATATCAATTTCACTTGATCCTGATACGCAGGGTCTACCCATGCCTCTAGCCACAACGGCTGCATGACTCGTCATTCCTCCTCTTGCTGTCAAAATTCCTTTAGCAGCATGCATTCCTTGTATATCTTCAGGTGACGTTTCTACTCTTACTAGGATAGTGTCTTGCATCATCGAAGTTAATCTTTCAGCTTCCTCTGAAGTAAATACCACTTTCCCACTCGCTGCACCAGGTGAAGCAGGTAAACCATTTGCTATTACATTGATTGTACTCTTTTCATCAAGTGTAGGATGCAAAAGTGTATCTAAAGAATTTGGATCAATTCTTAATACTGCTTCTTTTTTTGATATTAATTTTTCCTTAACCATATCAACTGCAATCTTTACCGCAGATTTTGCAGTTCTTTTTCCTGATCTGGTTTGAAGCATCCACAGTTTATTATTCTCAACCGTAAATTCTACATCTTGCATATCTTTGTAATGTTTTTCCAATTTTTTTAAAATTTTTTTTAATTCTTTGAAAACTTTAGGCAAAGACTCCTCCATTGAAGGTTCTTCAACTTTAGCATTTTTTCTTGCCTTCTTAGTTATATATTGAGGTGTTCTTGTGCCAGCAACAACGTCCTCGCCTTGTGCATTAATTAAGTATTCACCATATATTTCGTTTGATCCATCTGATGGATTTCTTGTAAATACAACTCCGGTAGCGCAATCATCACCCATATTCCCAAAAACCATTGATTGAACATTAACTGCTGTTCCCCATTCTGCTGGTATTTGGTTTAATTTTCTATAGACTTTTGCTCTATTACTCTCCCATGATAAAAATACAGCACTAATTGCTCCAAATAATTGTTGAAATACATCTTGAGGAAATTCTTTTTTTGTTTTTTCTTTTACTGTTCTTTTAAAATCTTCAATTAAACCATCCCAATCATTTTCATCTAAATCAGTGTCTAACAAAACACCTTTTGTTAATTTATAATTTTCAATTAGCTCTTCAAAATGATAACTCTCTACACCCATTACAACGTTTCCATACATTTGAATGAATCGTCTATAACTGTCTTTGGCAAATCGTCCATTGGTAGTTTTCAAAGCTAACGCTTTTACCGTTTTATCGTTTAAACCCAAATTAAGAATTGTATCCATCATCCCTGGCATAGATACTCTAGCGCCAGATCTAACAGATAATAACAAAGGATTTTTTAAGTCTCCAAATTTTTTAGAAACATCTTTTTCTATATTTTTTAATTCTTTTTTAATTTGATAAATTAAGTTGTTATTCAATTTTTTCTTATCTTTATAAAAAATCTCACAAACTTTTGTAGATATTGTAAAACCAGGAGGAACTGGCAAGCCCATTCTGCCCATTTCAGAAAGGTTGGCACCTTTTCCACCTAAAAAATTTTTAGGATTTTTAATACTTTTAGATTGTTCCGAATTGAAGTTTAATATGAGTTTCGTCATTAGCTAGACTCGATTAAAGAAAAATTAACATAATTGTCTAATGTTTTACACATGATTTGAATTAGTTCTAGCCTATTTTTCTTAATTACCGGATCATCCTCATTCACAATTACATTATCAAAAAAATCAAATACCTCTCTTTTAATACTTGCTAAATTGTCCAATGTTTGAACAAAATTTTCGTCATTATTAATACTTGAAAAATATTTCCTCAATTCATTAATTTTTTTAAATAAATTTTTTTCAAGCTCAGTTTTAAAAATACCAGGGTCAGTTGTATTAGATAATTCGATTTTATCTTTTTTTAACTCACTTTCTAAAATATTAGATGCTCTTTTATAGCTTGAAATAATATCTATTCCGTTTTGTTTATTTATTATTTTATTTAAATTTTTTGCTTTATTAAAAATAATTACAGATTGATCTAAGTTAAAAGAACTTATTGAAGCTTGTATTATATCGTTTCGGATATTTTCCTCCTTCATATAATATTTCAACCTCTCTAATAGAAAATCTAACAACTCTTTTTGTAAAGATTTATTCTCAAATTCAAATCCTTGATCCTGATACAAACTTGAAGAATAATTTATTAAATCTCTAATTTTAAAATCTTTTTTATTTTCAATGATAATTCTAATTATCCCAAATGCTAATCTTTTTAAGGCGAAGGGATCCTTTGAGCTTGTTGGTTTTTGGTTAACACCAAAAAATCCAACTAAAGTATCAATTTTATCAGCTAAGGATAAAGCAATGCTATAAGGTTTTTTTGGAATTTTTGTTCCAGATCCAACAGGTAAATATTGCTCACTAACAGCAAGTGATATTTCTTTATCAAAACCTTGCACATTTGCAAAATAACCTCCCATAATCCCTTGAAGTTCTGGAAATTCACCAACCAATTCAGATAACAAGTCTACCTTGCTTATCGATGCTGATAATTCTACTTTTTCTTTACTAATCAACAACTCATCAGAAATAATAGCACCAAGCTTTCTCATTCTTTGAGCTTTATCAAAATAATTTCCAAGACCTTTGAAATAATTCATTAATTTTAAATCAGAAATTTTTTTGACCAAGTTTTGAGCTTTATCTTTCCGCCAGAAGAATTCTGCATCACTTAATCTTGCTTCAACTACTCTTTCATTTCCTAATTTAATTAGTCCTTTTTTATCTTTATTGTTTGCTACTACCAAAAATTGATTTGTAATGTTTCCTTTTTTATCAAAAGTAGGAAAATACTTTTGATGATGTTGCATGGTTAGTATTAAAATCTCTTTAGGTATATTTAAAAATTTTTTATCAAATTCACAAACAATTACGTTAGGTTGGTCAGTTAAATCGACCACTTCCTGAAGAAGCTTAGGATTGATCTCAATATTTATATTTCTTTTTTTTAAAATAATATCAAATTTTTTTTCTATTAAATCTTTTCTCTCAGCGTGATTAATAAGTATATCCATTTTTTTAAAAAAATTTTTATATGATTTAAAGTCTGAAAATAATTTTTTCTTTTCTTCAAACTCTTTATCTACAAATGTCGAGTTAGATGAAATGAAATGATGAAATTTAAAATTTAGTTTTTTTTTATCAAAGATGGATAAGATAGATTTTAATGGCCTACCCCATAATAATTCATAATTTGACCATTTCATTGACTTTTTCCATTGAATTTTATTCAGTATTTGAGGTATAGCTTCTTCTAACAATGTATGAGTATCTAATTTTTTTGATCTAGTTTTATAAAAATAGAATTCACCTTTATCTGTTTTTTTTATAAACAATTCTTTTTTTGAAACACCATTTGATCTCGCAAATCCCTCTAACGCGGCATCTGGAGACTTTGTATTCGGACCTTTTATTTCCTCAGATTTTAAATCTATCTTCTTTTCAACTCCCTCAAACAAAATTAATAACCTATTAGGTGTTGAGTAAGACGAACTTTTTTTAAATTTAATAGATTTTTCTATAAAAAATTCATTAAAACTTTTTAGTAAATTTTCTCTTAAATTTTTTTGTAAATTTGACGGTATTTCCTCACTAAACAATTCTAAAAAAAATTCAGACATTATTTTTGACTATCTAACCAAATACTAGCAGCTGATTTTGTAATATCTCTTATTCTTGCAATATATCCTGCTCTTTGAGCAACACTAATTGCTCCGCGTGCATCTAATATATTAAATACATGACTTGCTTTTAAACATTGATCATAAGCTGGTAATGAAATTTTTTTTTCAACTAATGACTTTGCTTCCGACTCGTGCATATCAAACATTTTAAAAAGTGATTCTACATTCGCATGTTCAAAATTATATGCCGAAAATTCTCTCTCAGCTTGATGAAATACTTCTTTATATTTTACACCATCATCATTCCATAAAAGATCGTAGACATTTTTTTGTTGCTGAATAAACATACATATTCTTTCTAATCCATATGTAATTTCTACAGAAACAGGTTTGCACTCAAATCCTGCCATCTGTTGAAAGTAAGTAAATTGAGTAATTTCCATGCCATCACACCATACCTCCCAACCAAGACCAGCAGCACCCAATGTTGGACTTTCCCAATCGTCTTCTACAAATCTAATATCATGATCTGAATGATCAATTCCTATAGATGATAAACTATTAAGGTAAAGTTTTTTAATATTTTCAGGTGAAGGTTTTATCAAAACTTGAAACTGATAATAATGTTGAAGTCTATTTGGATTATCTCCATACCTTCCATCTGTAGGTCTTCTTGATGGCTGCACATATGCTGTCTTCCAATGTTTAGCTCCTAATGACCTCAATGTAGTTGCCGGATGAAATGTGCCTGCTCCTACTTCCATGTCATAAGGTTGGAGAACTACACATCCTTTTTTACTCCAAAACTTTTGAAGATTTAAAATTGTATCTTGAAATGTAAGAATTTTCTCTTTTGATTTAGAAACCATATCTTTGCCAGATTAATCTTTCATCTAAAATATTTGCAAATTGGTCAATATGATTTGAAGATGAAAGTTTTTGACTTAACCACCCTTTTGTTTTTTGAAATTTTTTAATTACAACATCTTCACCAAACTTTTCTCTTAAGATTTCATGAGCATCTCCTATGCCATCTATTAATCCTAATTTCTTAGCTCTTGAACCTGACCAAAATTCACCAGAAAATAATTCTACTTCTGTTTTATTTAATTTTGCTCCACGACTTTTTTCAACAACATTTATGAAATCTTGGTGTAAATCTAATTGAATATTTTTAAGTCTTTGAATATCTTCTTCCTTTTCTTCCATAAAAGGATCAAGTGTGCTCTTATTCTTTCCAGCTGTGTGAACTCTTCTCTCAACACCTATTTTCTTGATTAATTCAGTAAAACCAAATGATGAATATATAACCCCTATAGACCCAATAATTGAACTTGAATTTGCATAAATTTCATCTCCAGCACATGAGATAAGATATCCCCCAGATGCAGCAACATCTTCTGCAAAAAAAATAACTTTCTTATTACTTTTTTTAGCTTGCTGACGAATAAAACTATAAATTAAATGTGACTGTACAGGTGAACCTCCTGGAGAATTGATTGATATTGCTACTGCATCAGCTTTTTTTAGTGAAAAAGCTTTTTTAATAATTTCTTCCTGTCCTGCAAAATCAATACCTTGCTTAAATTTACCAGCATTACCAATGACGCCATTTAATTTAATATGTGAAACTATTTTTTTCTTTTTTAAAAAGGAGAACATATTTATCTCTTACAGAATATTTAGTTGATTATAAAGACTACTTATAATTGAAGAAATAGGTGCGTCAAATGATAAGTAATAAATATAGCTTAATTATATTAATTTAAAATTAATATGGGAACTGTAGTACAGCTAAAAAATCAAATAAATAATTCATATTTCCAATTGAGGGATTCTGTTGAGGAAAAACTAGCTTTGACTGAAGAAAGAATAAAATCCAAATTAACTAGTGATGTTCAATTAGTTCAAAAAATGACTAATTATCATATAGAAACTGGTGGCAAAAGACTTAGGGCTTTATTAACATTAGGAAGTGCTAAGTTATGTGGTTACTCAAAAGGTTCAAGAGACGTAAATTTAGCAGCTTGTGTAGAACTTATTCACAGTGCAACTTTGATGCATGATGATGTTATCGATGAAGGTGAGATTAGAAGAGGTAAAGAAACTTTAAATAAAATTTGGAATAATCATTCTTCGGTTTTAATTGGAGATTATCTCTTAAGCAGATGCTTTGAGATTATGGTAGAAGATGGAAACATAGAGGTGTTAAAATTATTATCATCAACTTCATCTAAAATTGCCCAGGGAGAAGTATTACAACTACAACATAATAATGAAGTTGATATGCTTGAAGAAACATATCTAAAAATTATCTCTGCCAAAACTGCAGAACTATTTGCTGCTTCAACAAAAGTAGGTGCAATTTTAGCTGAAGTAGAAAATAAAGAAAAAGATGCGCTAGAATTTTATGGAAGGAATTTAGGGTTAACTTTTCAAATTGCAGATGACACATTAGATTATAATTCTGAATTAAAGTTATTTGGAAAAAAAATAGGAAAAGATTTTTTTGAAGGAAAGGTGACTTTACCAATAATCTTGCTTTACCAAAAATTAGAAAACAATGAAAAAAATAGGCTAAAAGAAGTATTTAATAAAAAAGAGAGAACAAAAGAAGATTTTAATAATATTATATCTTTGATTAATAAATATAAAATTTTAAATGAATGCTACCAAAAAGCTCAGCACTATATTAATTTAGCATCAAATTCTTTAAGTGTGTTCAGGGATAGTAAAGAAAAAGAAATTCTTAAAAAACTTACATCTTTCAGTTTAGCAAGAAATTTTTAAGGACTTAATAAAGATTTGTTCCATAATCCATTCTGGCTTTTTGCATAGAGTAATCTTTCATGAATTCTATTTTCTCCATCTAGCCAAAACTCTATATTTTGTGGATTTAAATTCCATCCAGACCAGTGTTTTGGTCTAGGAACTTTTGTTTCATCAGAATATTTATTTTTATATACCTTAATTGAATTTATTAATTCATCTCTATTTTTTAATTCTTGGCTCTGATTTGATGCCCATGCACCAATTCTACTTTCATATGCTCTCAAAGAATAATATTCATCTGCAACATCATCAGAAACTAATGATACAGTTCCAGTAATTCTGACTTGTCGTAAAAGACTTTTCCAATGAAAACACATTGAAGCGTTAGGATTTTCCTTTAGTTCATTACCTTTTCGACTATTTAAATTAGTGTAGAAAACAAATCCATCTTTATTAAAATCCTTAAGGAGTACCATTCTGACTGATGGAACATTATTTTTACTTGAAGTTGCTAGCGCAACTGCATTTGGATCATTTGGTTCAGTCTGTTTAGCTTTTTCCATCCATATTTCAAATAACTTGATTGGGTCATCTAAATTTAAAAAGCAGCTGTTAATACCAAGTTGGTTTTTTTCATTCATAATTTAAACAAAATAATCTATATAATATAAATAATGTCATTTAACACTTTTGGAAAGCTATTTCGTTTCACAACTTGGGGTGAATCTCACGGTCCTGCTATTGGCTGCATAGTTGACGGTTGTCCTCCAAACATAAATCTAGATGAAAAAGATATTCAATTAGAATTAGACAAAAGAAAACCTGGACAATCAAAATTTACCACACAAAGAAAAGAAGACGATAAGGTCCAAATACTTTCAGGTGTATTTGAAGGAAAAACTACTGGCACACCAATTTCTCTAATTATTTACAATAAAGACATGATATCTAAAGATTACGGAAATATTAAAGATAAATTTAGACCAGGTCATGCGGACTTTACCTATTTCAAAAAATATGGAATTAGAGATTATAGAGGCGGAGGAAGATCTTCAGCTAGAGAAACAGCTTCAAGAGTTGCTGCTGGTGCTATAGCTAAGCTAGTGCTTCAAAAAAAATTAGGAAAAAAATTTAAAGTTATAGGTGCTGTAACTCAATTAGGAATCTTAGGATGCGATACGTCAAAATGGAATGATAAAATTATTTCAAAAAATCCATTCTTTTGTCCAGATAAGTCCATGATTAAATTATGGGAAAAATATTTACTTGGTGTAAGAAAATCAGGGTCATCATGTGGAGCTGTAATAGAGGTTAGGGCAAGAGGTATTCCTGCAGGTCTTGGTGCGCCTATTTATTCAAAATTAGATTCTGATATTGCATCAGCTTTTATGAGTATTAATGCAGTAAAAGGGGTAAATGTAGGTGCTGGAATGAATTCTGCACAACTAAGTGGTGAGCAAAACTCTGATGAAATATCATCAAAAAATAATAAATTAAAATTTAACTCTAATAATGCAGGCGGTATCTTGGGTGGAATTTCTTCTGGACAAGAAATAATAGCATCATTTGCAGTTAAACCTACATCTTCAATTTTAAGTACAAGAAAAACCATTAATAAATTCGGAAAAAATACCACAATATCTGTTAAAGGAAGACATGACCCTTGCGTAGGAATAAGAGCTGTTCCAGTTGGAGAAGCTATGATGAATTGTGTTTTATTAGACCACTATCTAATGAATCAGGCTCAGTGCGGATAAATAATTAGTTTTTTACTACTCTAATTGAATCCTTATTAAATAAAACTTCTAAAACTTTTTTTGTAATTTGTGGACTATTAAGTCCAGCAATATCATACATATTTTTTGGATTATCTTGCTCTATGAATTCATCTGGAAGAGTCATGGATCTAAATTTTAACCCTTTATCAAATATCCCTTTTTCAGCTAATAAATTTTTAACATGGGATCCAAATCCCCCTATAGAACCTTCTTCAATTGTAATTATTAATTCATGTTCTCTTGCAGATTTTAAAATTAAATTCTCATCTAAAGGTTTCGCAAATCTTGCATCTATAATTGTTGTTGAAATACCCTTTGCTTCCAATTCTTCTGCAGACACTTTGCATTCCTCGAGTCTTGTTCCTAAACTCAACAAACAAACCTGAGTTCCTTGTTTAATAATTTTTCCTTTGCCAATCTCTATTTTTTCCTCTATTGAAGGAAGTTCAACTCCAATTCCTGTTCCCCTTGGATATCTTATTGCAGAGGGTTTATCATTAATATCAACCGAAGTATTAATCATTTTCACTAACTCAGCTTCATCACTAGCTGCCATCACAATGAAATTTGGTAAAGTTGACAAATAAGTAATATCAAAAGACCCTGCGTGCGTTGACCCATCTGCACCAACTAATCCAGCCCTATCGATTGCAAATCTTACAGGAAGACTCTGTATTGCCACATCATGCACAACTTGATCATAAGCTCTTTGAAGAAAGGTAGAATAGATTGCAACAAAGGGTTTATACCCCTCTGTTGCAAGACCTGCAGCAAAAGTAACTGCATGCTGTTCAGCTATACCAACGTCAAACATTCTTTTTGGAAATTCCTTACCAAAGATATCCATACCTGTTCCACCTGGCATTGCCGCAGTTATTCCGACAATCTTACTGTCTTTTTTTGCATGTTTGACAAGTGTATTTGCAAATACTTTTGTATAAGCGGGTAAATTTGAACCACTCTTTTGTTGCTCTCCAGTTTCAACATTAAATTTCGATACTCCATGGTAGTGATCGCTAGCTTTTTCAGCATATGAATATCCTTTTCCTTTTTGAGTTTTAATATGTATCATAATTGGACCCTCATGCTTTGAGTCTCTAGCATTTCTTAAAATAGAGACCAGTGTGGAAAGATCATGTCCATCTATTGGTCCTGCATAATAAAAACCAAGTGAGCTAAATAGTGTTCCGCCGGTGACAGCAGAACGAAAGAAATCTTCTGCCTTACCAGCTTTAGCACTAAATCTTTTTGAAAAAGCTGAGGTGATTAATTTTAAAGTTTCTCTTAAGCTAAAATAGATTTTTCCAGTAAATAACTTTGCTAAATATGTTCTCATTGCACCTACAGGTTTTGCAATAGACATATCATTATCATTTAATATCACGATCATTTTAGTTTTAGATGCGCCAGCGTTATTCATAGCTTCGTATGCCATACCAGCACTAATTGCGCCATCTCCAATAACAGCTATTACATTTGAAGATTTATTTTCTAATTTATTTGCTTCAGCTATTCCAAGTGCAGATGATATAGATGTCGAACTATGAGCTGCACCAAATGGGTCATACTCACTCTCAGATCTTTTAGTAAAACCTGACAAACCGTTACCTTGTCTTAAGGTTGTAATTTTTTGTTTTCTTCCCGTTAAAATTTTATGTGGGTATGCTTGGTGACCTACATCCCAAATTAATCTATCATTAGGTGTGTCAAAAACATAGTGCAGAGCAACAGTCAGCTCTACAACCCCTAGACCTGCACCTAAATGTCCACCAGTTTTAGATACTGCAATGATCATCTCTTCTCTAACTTCATCAGCTACTTGTTGTAAATCATTTTCAGAAACTTTTCTTAAATCGGATGGAAAGTTAATATTATCTAAAAACTTGTAATTATTTTTCATTTATTTCTATTCAATATAAATTCTAATGTATCGTTTAAATTTTCTGATTTTGAACCATAAATTTTTAAATTTCTATTAATATCTGAAATAATCTTACCACAATACTTGATTGAAGCATGATAGCCTAGCAAACTTATAAGCGTAGCTTTGCCTTTTTTTTGATCTTTTTTAGTTCTTTTCCCAGCAATTTTAGAATTACCTTTAAAATCTATTAAATCATCTGCTATTTGAAAAAGAAGACCAATATCAGAACCAAGACTCTCAAAAAATTTTATTTCCTTTGTACTTTTCTCTTTAATAATTGCTGGAACTGCACAACAAAAACTAAAAAGTTTTCCTGTTTTTTTAATTTCCATATCTATAATTTGTTTTTTTGAAACTTTCTTTTTTTCATAATCTAAATCTAAATATTGACCACCCGCTATACCCAAATGTCCTGAACACACAGAAAGTTTATCTACTAATTTAACTTTAATTTTGTCACTCAATTTTAACTTCGAGCTGGTTAAAATTTCAAAAGCCATTGTTAATAATGAATTTCCAGCGAGGACAGCTGTCGACTCACCAAATTTAATATGAGCTGATGGTTTACCTCTTCTCATATTATCATTGTCCATACATGGTAAATCATCATGAATAAGAGAATAAGCATGAATGCATTCCACAGCAGCACCTATAGCAATTAATGTGTGATAGTTTATTGAGAATAACGATCCAATATCAATTAATATTTTAGATCTAATTTTTTTTCCTCCAGGAAATAATCCATACTTCATTGCATAAATTAATTTGGAATTTTCTTGTTCCTGAATGTATTTTTTCAAGAATAAATTGGTATCTTTTGCAATTTTATTTAGTTGATTTTTCACTTTTTCTTAATGATATCCTTAATTTTTTTATTTGTATTTTCACTAATAGATCTGAAATTTTTTTGAAATTTTTTTTCAATTAAATTATTTAATTTTAGTAACTCTTGATAGCTTTCTACAGAATTATCTAAGTCATCTTTTTCTTCTAAAGACTTTATCATTTGATTTGCTTCATCTGTTAACTCTTCAAGTGTTCTATTATCATAATCGAGTGGTAAATTTTTATCTTTCATATATTAATCATTACTATTACATGAAAAATATTCAATCAAATATCAAAAAAGCGAAAAATTACTTAGATAAAAGTCATTGTGTAGCTGTTCCAACAGAAACTGTTTACGGACTCGCAGGTAACGCATACTCAGACACCGCTGTTAAAAAAATTTTTAACCTAAAAAAAAGACCTGCTAACAATCCATTAATTGTTCACTACTATAATTTAAAAAAAATTTCAGAAGACTGTGAGATGAATGATAATTTTATTAAACTTTATAAAAAATTTTCTCCAGGACCTATAACATATATATTGAAGCTCAAAAAAAATTCTAAAATATCAAAGTTTGTAACTAATAATAAAAAAACAGTTGCTATACGATTTCCAAAACATCCTCTATTTAGAAAATTACTCAAAAATTTAAAATATCCAGTTGCAGCACCAAGTGCTAATATTTCTTCAAGATTAAGTGCTGTAAAAGCAGCAGACGTCAAAGATGAATTTGGCAACAAAATAAAATTTATTTTGAATGGTGGTGTTTGTAAAATTGGTGTCGAGTCTACAATATTAAATATAACAAATAAACCTAGATTACTAAGATATGGAGGATTGAGTGTTTCAAAGATTAAAAAAACTTTGAATCAAAAAATAATAATTAATATAAATTCAAAAGATAAAATTGCTCCTGGTCTTTTTCCTTTACACTATTCTCCAGGATTACCTTTAAGAATGAATGCAAAAAAAAACAAAAAAAATGAAGCTTTTGTACTCTTAAAAAAAAGAGAAAATATATCTAAAGATATTTATTATTTAAGCAAAACAAATAACTTAAATGAAGCTGCCCGAAACCTGTATAGTGTTTTGAGGAAAATAAAAAAAGATAAATATAAATCAATAGCTGTAGAAAAGATACCAAATGAAGGAATTGGAAAAACAATAAATGACAGACTCAAGAGAGCATCAAACTTCAAATGAAAAACTCAATAGAAGTCATAAATCTATCAAAATCATATAAGACTAAAACAGCAGTTAATAATATAAATTTTAAAATTAATGAAAATGAAATAGTAGGACTGTTAGGTCCAAATGGTTGCGGAAAAACAACAACAATCGGAATGATACTAGGATTATTAAAACCCACAAGTGGTCAAGTCTTAATTAATGGCAATGATATTGAAAAAAATAAAATTTCAATTTTACACAAAATGAATTTTATTTCCCCCTACATTGAATTGCCAAAAAAATTAACTGTAAACCAAAATCTAATTGTTTATGGAAAACTCTATAATATTCAAAATTTGAATGAGAGAATTAATTTTCTCTCAGAAAAATTAAGATTGGAAGATCTTTTAGATAAAATTACAGGAGAACTTTCATCAGGACAAAAAAATAGGGTCAGTCTTGCGAAAGCATTAATTAATGATCCAACAGTGCTCTTGCTAGATGAGCCAACTGCTGCTCTAGATCCAGAAACAGCAGATTTTATTAGAACCTTTTTAGAAAAGTACAAAAAAGAAAAAAAAATATCTGTTTTGTTGGCTTCTCATAACATGGATGAAGTAAAGAGATTATGTAATTCAGTTATGATGATGAAAGATGGTAATATCGTAGACAGTGGTACTCCAGAAGATTTAATTAAAAAATATGGACAAAAAAACCTAGAAGAGGTTTTTTTAGAAATTGTTAGGAAAGATAAATGAATATTACAAGAATATATGGATTATTTTTAAGGCATTTTTATTTAATTACTAGGTCGTTCCCTAGAATACTTGATTTAATATATTGGCCCTCTATCCAAATAACTCTTTGGGGTTTCATTTCCAATTTTTTTGCAGCACATAGTTCTTACTATAGTGGAGCTGTTGGAGTTATTTTGTCTTGTGCGATTCTTTATGATTTTCTTTTTAGAACAAGCATAGGTTTTAATATGTTATTTTTAGAAGAAATTTGGAGTAGGAATTTTACTAATTTATTTATTGCTCCAATGAAAATTAGTGAAATAATTACTGCACTTGTAGTCACTGCTTTAATACGAGCATTGATAGGATTAATTCCAGCAATACTATTAACCTCACCATTATTTGGCATATCTATATTAAATTTAGGATTGCCATTAGCTTTTCTTTTTTTAAGTTTGTATATTTTTGGAATTACTTTGGGTCTTTTTGTTTCAGCTGGGTTGCTAAGATTTGGTCCGTCTTTTGAGAATATCGCATGGTCTACAATGTTTTTATTGGCACCTTTTGGCTGTATCTATTATCCAGTTGAAATTTTACCTGAAATATTTCAATTAATAGCATTCACATTGCCTTTGGTTTATATATTTGAAGAAACTCGAAATATCTTAGTTAATGGAATTGTCAACTATGAAAATATTCGTATCGCACTTTCACTAAATGCATTTTATTTAACTGTTGCTATAGGAACTTTTTATTTTTCGTTTGATAAAGCTAGAGAAAAAGGGACATTAATTAATATTGGAGAATAAATGGTGCGCCTGCAAGGAGTCGAACCCTGAACCTCCAGAGCCGAAATCTGGCGCTCTATCCAGTTGAGCTACAAGCGCATATAGTATTAATATTATATTTTATGGAAAAAAGCATTAATTTTATAGTTGAAGAAGAAGAAAAGAATTTAAGAGTTGATGTATTAATTAACAAAAGAGACGAAATTATAAGTAGGACCAGAGTTAAAAATTTAATTTTAAAAGAAAAATTAAAACTAAATAATGAAATAATTAAAAACCCATCAAAAAAAGTTTCGGTTGGTGATGTTGTAAATCTTACAATTCCAGAACCAGAGATTACATCTCTAAAGCCTTACAATTTTAAATTAAATATTGTTTATGAAGATTCTGATTTATTAGTAATTAATAAACCTTCAGGAATTATAATGCATCCTGGAGCAGGCAACTATGACAAAACAATTGTAAATGCATTAATGCATTATAATAAAGAATCTTTGTCAACTATTGGAGATGAATTAAGACCTGGAATTGTTCATAGAATTGATAAAAATACCTCTGGTTTAGTTGTGATAGCAAAAAATAATGAGACCCATGAAAATTTATCGAAACAATTCAGTAACCACACAATTATTAGAGAATACCAACTTTTAATATGGGGAAAGCTTAGACCATCTTTCGGTAGGATAGAAACATTTATTACACGTAGTTCAAAAAATAGACAACTTATGGAAGTTAGCACTTCAAAAGGTAGGAAAGCTATAACAAACTATAAAACAATTGAAATTTTTGAAAATAAAAAAATACCAACATTAAGTTTAGTCGAATGCAAATTAGAAACTGGTAGAACTCATCAAATCAGAGTACACATGAACTATAAAGGAAATAGTTTAGTTGGTGATGATAAATATAAAAAAAAATATAAAAAATTAAAAAATGTCGATTTTGACATTCAAAATTCAATTACAAATTTAGACAGACAATTTTTACATGCAAAAACTTTAGGCTTTATTCATCCTAAAACTCAGAGAGAGCTGATTTTTACCTCAATTTTGCCTCAAGAACTAAATAATATTTTAAAAATGCTTAGAAACACTGAAGAATAAATTATTGAAAATTAGGTATAATTAACTAAATAAACTTTGCTATGAGCACAACTATAAGTAATAATCTTCCAACACTATCCAATGAAGGCGGTCTTTCTGCATACTTAGAACAGATCAAAAAATTTCCAATGTTAGCTGCAGAAGAGGAATATATGTTAGCAAAAAATTGGAAAACAACTGGAAATATTAAAGCTGCTGAAAAGTTAGTAACTAGTCACTTAAGGTTAGTTGCAAAAATTGCTATGGGCTACAAAGGTTATGGTCTACCAATTAATGAAATGATTTCAGAAGGAAATGTTGGTTTGATGCAAGCTGTTAAAAAATTTGAACCAGAAAAAGGATTTAGATTAGCAACTTATGCTATGTGGTGGATTAAAGCATCTATCCAAGAATATATTTTAAGATCTTGGAGTCTTGTAAAAATTGGAACAACAACTGCTCAAAAAAAATTATTTTTCAATTTAAAAAAAATTAAAAACCAAATATCTCCTGAAACTGAAGGTGATTTAAGAGATGAGCACGTAAACCATATTGCTAATAAACTCGATGTAAGTAAAGAAGAAGTTGTTTCAATGAACAGAAGACTTTCTGGAAAAGAGTTTTCATTGAATGCTCAAGTTGGAGAGGATGGCAATGAGTGGCAAGACTGGTTAGTAGATAAAGAGCTTGATCATGATTTAAAATTTGCACAACACGAAGAGATGGAGCAACGAAAAGATTTGTTAAAAGATTCTATTTCAGTGCTTAATGATAGAGAAAGAGAGATATTGTATTCAAGAAGACTAAATGATGATCCAACAACCTTGGAAGATTTAAGTAAAAAATATAAAATCAGCAGAGAAAGAGTTAGACAAATAGAAAATAAAGCATTTGAAAAACTTCAAAAACAAATGCTTCTTCTTGCTAAATCTAAAAATTTATTACCAGCAAATTAAGCTTCAAAAGGATTTTCAATTAAAATTGTATCGTCTCTTTCAGGACTAGTCGAGATGCTAGATATTTTTGCACCAATAAAATCTTCTACAGCAAAAATATATTTTTTTGCATTATCAGGTAAAGAATCCATATTTTTAATTCCACTAGTAGATACCTTCCAGCCTGGAAAAGATTTGTAAATTGGTTTTATTTTAATTTGATCTTCTACAGCAGCAGGTAAATAATCTAATTTTTCACCATCGAGCTCATAAGCAACGCACATTTTAATTTCGTCTAATTCATCAAGTACGTCCAATTTTGTTAAAGCTATACCATCAATACCTGAAACCTTAATTGTTTGTCTTACTAGAACACCATCAAACCACCCACATCTCCTTTTTCTACTTGTAACAGTTCCAAATTCTTTTCCACGTGTACCCAAAAGTTCACCTACTTCATCAGTTAGTTCTGTTGGAAAAGGTCCTTCCCCTACTCTTGTTGTGTAAGCTTTTGTAATTCCTAAAACATAGTTTATTGAATTCGGACCACAGCCTGTTCCAGTAGCTGCGCTCGAAGCAACTGTATTAGATGAGGTTACAAAAGGATAAGTTCCGTGATCTACATCAAGTAAAATACCTTGGGCACCTTCAAATAAAATTTTCTTTTTTTGCTTTTTAAATTGATCAATTTTAAGCCACACAGGCTGTGAAAATTTCAATATTTTAGGAGCAATTTTAAGTAAATCAGATTTAAGTTTATCTTTTTCAAAAATTTTTTTTCCAAGTCCTTTTCTGATTGCATTATGGTGTATCAACACTGAAACTAATCTTTGATCTAAATTTTTTTCTGATCTTAAATCCATAACCCTTATTGATCTTCTTCCAACTTTATCCTCATAAGCAGGTCCGATACCTCTTCTGGTAGTTCCTATTTTACTTTTTCCCGCTGTATCTTCTCTAATTTCATCCATTTCTCTATGAAAAGGCAAAATCAAATTTGCAGATTCTGATATTATGAAGTTATTTACATCTACTTCTACACCTTTGGATTTTATTTCTTCAATTTCCTCCAATAAAGCCCAAGGATCTACAACAACACCATTACCAATTATTGAAATTTTACCTTTTCTAACAATACCAGATGGAAGTAATCTTAGTTTATAAGTAACGCCATCAATAACAAGAGTATGACCCGCATTATGACCACCTTGAAATCTAATAACTATATCTGCCTGTTCAGATAACCAATCAACAATCTTACCTTTTCCTTCATCGCCCCATTGAGATCCGACAACAACTATATTTTTCATTAATTAAATTTTCTATTTACTTTTATAGAAGTGAGATGATTAATTGGGCCATGACCACTTCCATAATTTGGGTTTGTTTTAATAGCTAAATTTACATACTTAATTCCAAGCTCACAAGATTTCTTTGCTGGTTTTCCACACGACACAAATGTAGTGACTGCACTTGATAAAGTGCAACCTGTACCATGAGTATTATTTGTTTTGTAACGCGTACTATTAAAAATCTTAATATCTTTTTTATTAACAAAAACATCCTTAACTATTTTATTTTTTGAATGTCCACCTTTAATAAGTACATTTTTAGCTCCAAATTCTATAAGCTTATTTGCAGCGTAAATCATATCTTCAACAGATATAATTTTTGTTCCAGTCAAAATTTCAGCTTCAGGGATATTAGGGGTAACAAGTGAAACTCTTTTTAATAATTCCAATTTTAATAACTTAATTGCTTTATCATCTATTAATTTAGACCCTCCTTTTGCAACCATAACAGGATCTAAAATAATATTTTTAATTTTGATTAAATTTAAAGCTTTAATTACCATCCTTATTACATTAGATGAGTGCAACATTCCTATTTTAATTGCATCAGGCTTAATATCTTTACAAGTAAAAACAATTTGACTGAAAATTTCTTTCGGATTAATGCCAACAATTGATTTTACACCTGTAGTATTTTGAATTGTAACTGCAGTTATAGCTGTCATTGCATAAGAACCTAAAGCTGTCACAGTTTTAATATCAGCTTGAATACCAGCTCCACCAGATGAATCTGAACCTGCGATAATTAAAATTTTTGAATTTGGTTTCAATTTATTTTATTTTTTTGGATATCATATTTACACATCTGGATAAAAGTATTTTATTATCACTTTCTGCCATCACTCTAATTTTAGACTCTGTTCCTGATTTTCTGACCAAAACTCTTCCATGACCTTTAATTAATTTTTCTGCAAGTTTTATAGTTTTTTTTATTTCAGGTTTGTTAATAATATTTTTATCTTTAACAGTTATATTTTCTAATAGTTGAGGGGTTTTTTTAAAACTCTGAAAAAATTCACTTGTTTTTTTTCCTTTTCTCAGAGCAAAAAGAGCTTCTAAAGCTACAAGCAATCCATCTCCAGTTGTTGCAAATTTTCCTAAAATAATATGTCCTGATTGTTCACCACCTAAATTAAATTTATATTTTTGCATTTTTTCCTTAACATATCTATCGCCTACATTAGCTCTTATAAATTTTATTCGTTTCGATTTAAAATATTTCTCTAATCCATAATTTGACATCAATGTTCCAACAACTCCTCCTCTTAGCATTTTTTTATTTTTCCATCTTGTTGCTAAAGCAGCTATAATTTGATCACCATCAATAATATTACCTTTTTCATCACACATTATAATTCTATCAGCGTCTCCATCTAAAGAAATACCAATATGAGCTTTATATTTTTTTACAGCTGTTCTAATTTTTCTTGGAAAAGTTGAACCACAATCTTTATTAATATTTAAACCATTTGGATTTACACCTATTGCTATAACTTTGGCACCTAAAGATTTTAATAACTCAGGGCCTGCTTTATAACCAGCTCCATTGGCACAATCTATAACAATTCTTAATCCTCTTAAATTGAACTCTTTTGTAAAATTTTTTTTTAATATTTTAATATATTGTTTGGTTCCTGTTTCTAATCTTTTAACTCTTCCCAACTTTTCAGGACTAGAAAGATTATTTGACATTTTTTTATCTATAAGAGCTTCTATTTTTTTTTCTATTTTATCTGATAATTTCATTCCATCAGGACCAAATAATTTTAATCCATTGTCGTAATGAGGATTATGAGAAGCTGTAATCATAATACCCATATTAGCCTTCATTTCCTTTGTAAGCATAGCCAATCCATTGGTTGGTAAAGGACCCAAGGTATAAACATGCATGCCAGCAGAAGCCAAACCAGAAACGAGCGCAGGTTCGAGCGTGTATCCTGACAATCTTGTATCTTTTGCTATTATTGCTGTTTGTTTTTTTTTCTTTTGAGATTTAAAATATATACCACTAGCTAGTCCAAACTTAAAAAACATTTCTCCATTAATATGTATACTATTAATAGCTCCTCTTATTCCGTCTGTTCCAAAATATTTTTTTTTCATTATTTATTTATTATCTCTTTATAAACTTTAATTGCCTGCATAACTTCATTAACATCATGAATTCTTAAAATCTGAACTCCTTGCATCATCAAATATAATGAAGACGATATTGTTCCTCCTATTCTAGTATAGCTATCATTTTTTTTAGAAATATCTTTAATAAATCTTTTCCTAGAATTTCCTACAAGTATAGGAAATCCTAATGAATGAAAAATAGAAACACTTCTAATTAAATTCATATTATGTTTCAGTTTTTTTCCAAATCCAATTCCAGGATCTAAAATTATATTATTATGTTTAATACCTTTGGACCTTAGAAGTTTTATTTTTTCTTCAAAAAAATCATAAATATCTAGTAATTCATTCTTATACTTTGGATTTTTTTGCATGTTTTTTGGTGTTCCAAGCATGTGCTGAATGACAAAAGGAATTTTGTATTTTTTTAATATGTTTATTGTCTTTGTATCAAAACTTAAACCCGAAACATCGTTAATTAGTTTTACTCCTAATTTAATTCCATTTTTCATTATTTCTGATTTTCTAGTATCCAGAGAAATTGGAATTTTTTTTACAATAGATTTTAAGATTGCATTAATTCTTTTCCACTCTTCTTCTTTATTTACTGCCTTTGAACCTGGCCTTGTTGACTCCCCTCCAACATCTATTAAATCTGCACCATCATTATATAATTTAATAGCATGACTTATTCCTCTTTGTTTTGTATTAAATTTACCTCCATCAGAAAAACTATCAGGAGTAAGATTTAAGACACCTAATATATTTGGAACTTTTTTAAATTCTAAATTAGAAAAATTTTTTTTTTTAGTTTTAATTTTTTTTAAATCTAAATTAACTTTTTTCTTTAAATCAGTCGGTAAATATTTGATTTGATTTATGGAAATATTTTTCTTGGATTTTCTAGTTATTATTTCAATTTGATCAAAAGATATTTCTTTAATTTGATGTAATGGTATGGTTTTTTTTTTATTAACTAAAATTTTTGACTGATTACCATAATAGAAATTACACGCTCTTGTGTAATATCTTTGCATTGTAAATTAATGAACAATTTTCGGTTTCAGACCCATAGCTCCTAAAGCTGAGTCTTGATCATCTTTTGATTCTTGATTTTCTAAGATTTTATCTTTTGGATACAAATTTTTATTAATTATGTTCTCAATCTCTTCACCTGTTAAAGTTTCATAAGTAATTAGTGCTTTAGCAATTTTATGTAAATCATCTATTTTCTCAGTTAAAATTTTCTTTGCTTGATTGTACCCTTCATCTACTAGTTTTCTAATTTCCTTATCAATTTTTTGAGCAACTTCCTCCGAAACTGATTGAGTTTGAGTAACTGATCTCCCTAAGAAAACTTCTTCTTGATTTTCTCCATATTCAACTGGACCCATCTCCTCACTCATGCCGTATTTTGTTACCATCGCTCTTGCAAGTTGTGTAGCTTGATTGATATCTGAGCCATTTCCACCACCTGCACCTGTAGATATATTGTCTTTTCCAAAAATTAATTCCTCTGCAACTCTTCCTCCAAAACAGACTGCTAGTCTAGCTTTTAGATATTTGATTGAATATCCATGTTTGTCTCTTTCTGGTAAATTCATAACCATTCCCAACGCTCTTCCTCTTGGAATTATGGTAGCTTTGTGAATTGGATCATAACTTTGCATGTTAAATGAAACCAAAGCGTGACCACCCTCGTGATAAGCGGTAAGTTTTTTTTCATCCTCTGTCATCACCATTGATCTTCTTTCAGCACCCATCATTACTTTATCTTTTGCCTCTTCAAATTCTAATAGAGTTACAATTCTTTTATTTTTCCTAGCAGCCAATAAAGCTGATTCGTTAACTAAGTTAGCTAAATCTGCTCCTGAGAAACCAGGAGTTCCTCTTGCTATAGTTCTTAAATTGACGTCTGGTGCCATCTTAATTTTTTTCACATGAACTTTTAAAATTTTTTCTCTTCCAATAATATCTGGGTTTGAAACAACTACCTGTCTGTCAAATCTTCCAGGTCTCAATAGCGCTGGATCAAGAACATCGGGTCTATTTGTTGCTGCAATTATTATTACACCTTCGTTAGTATCAAAACCATCCATCTCTACTAATAATTGGTTTAAAGTTTGTTCTCTTTCATCATTACCACCACCTAAACCTGCACCTCTACTTCTTCCAACTGCATCTATTTCATCAATAAATATTATACAGGGAGAATTTTTTTTACCTTGTTCAAACATATCTCTTACTCTTGATGCACCAACCCCAACAAACATTTCAACAAAATCTGAACCCGAGATAGTAAAAAAAGGAACACCTGCCTCACCCGCAATAGCTCTTGCTAATAAAGTTTTTCCTGTACCAGGCGGACCTACTAACAGAGCACCTCTTGGTATCTTTCCACCAAGTCTACTAAATTTTTTAGGGTCTTTTAAAAATTCTACAATTTCTTCTACTTCTTCTTTTGCCTCTTCCACTCCTGCAACATCATTAAATGTTACTTTGCCCTTGATTTCATTCATCATCTTTGCTTTTGACTTACCAAATCCCATTGCTCCACCTTTTCCACCTTGCATCTGTCGCATAAAAAATATCCAAACAGCAATTAATAAAAGCATTGGGAACCAAGAAAGTAATACACCAAATAAAGATGGCATTTTTTCTTCTAACGGAGCTGCTGAAATACTTACTCCTTTATCTGATAATTTTTCAATTAAATTCGGATCGTTTGGGGCATAAGTTGAAAATGAATTTCCATTAGAGTAAACACCCTTGATGTTGTTTCCCTGTATCTCAACTTTTAAAACTTCTCCATTTTCAACTGAAGTTAAAAAATCTGAAAAAATTATTTGATTTCCTCCTCTAATATTTGATTGAGGATTTTTAAACATGTTATAAAGACCAATAGTTAAAAAAACTATTATTCCCCACATAGCGAGATTTTTGAAATTCATAATGATTAAGATAAGAATTATTGCAAATTAAACAAGTGACAAAATAGCAATAAATTTAAGGATATTAACGCTCTTTATGCAAAATTACAGTTCTATTAATTTTTTTTATAACACAATTTCCAAGTGTAGATTTAAAATTAGTTTTACTTTTTAGATTTTCTAAAATATTGATAATTTTTTTTCCCCTAGGTGAAAAATATTTTTTTCCAACTAACTGTAAGATCTTTGAAAATGACCTAAACAAAACTTCTTGGGGAAAATTAAAAAATTCTTCTTTTAATACAACTTTATTGTGAGAGATAATCGAATTTTCTCTTAAGTTTTTTTCACAAAAGAACTGGATTGATTGGTCGACACTTTTTAAATTATGAATTGATAATTTAAATTTACTTTTATCTAAACCTTCATTTTCAAGATTTTTAATTAAATTTCTTATTCTTACTCTTGTAAAAATTTCATCTTCATTTGAAGGGTCTTCTACATATTTATTAAACACTTTTTTTGAGATGTAGATTAAATCTTTTTTCTCAACGTTTATTAAAGGTCTTAAGATATTTACATTATTAATCAAAGTCGTTTTGTCTAAAGATACGATACCTTTTAAACCACTACCTCTTAAAAGCCTTATAAAAAAATTTTCATAAACATCATCTTCATGATGGCCAAATAAAATATGATTAATTTTAAATTTTTTTGATTGATTAATTAAGAGATTATATCTTTTTTTTCTTGCAAGAGATTGGATGTTGCTTTTGGGTTTTTTCCCAGTCCACTTTAAAATACCTAAATCTATAGAAAAATCCTTCAAAAGATTTTTTACAAATAAAGCTTCTTCAGATGAATTGGTTCTCAATTTATGATCAACCAGAAAATATTTAACTTTCAAAGATTTGTTAATTGAATAAATTTTTGAAAAAAAAGCTAAAGCAAGGCTATCAGCGCCGCCTGATACAGCAACTGTAAAATTATTATTTAAATTTAAATTTTTTTCAAATTTTTTATAGATCTTATAAATTCTTTTATCTCTTAACTTGGTAAAAAGTTTTTTATGAGTCTTGCTTGACGCATTCAAATTTTTTAGACTCATATTTTGCTTTTTGTATTACAGACTGATTTGCTTTAGGATATTGTAACTCTACACCATTAATCATCTTGCAACCTTGATCTTTTTGACCAATTTGAACCATTGAAACTCCAAGCTTTAATAAGTTTATTGGAGCTTTCTTGCCTTTTGGATATTTTTGATATCCTTCAAGATAAGCTGAAGCCGCATCAGTATAAAGTTGTCTTATTCTAAAAGTTTCTGCATACCAATATTGTGCACTACTTGCTAATTCATGATCAGGATTTGATAAAACAAATTCTCTTAAAGCTCTTTCGGCTGTACTGTAATCTCCAACTTTCAAAAAGCTTGTTGCAAATTCATATTGTTCTTTTGGAGTTAAATCTATTGGTAAAATTTTATCTTCTACTTGAAAAGTTTCTTCCACAATAGAAGCTGTGGTATCAACCGATTGAATTTGTTGGTTCTCCTCTGAAGTTTCCATATCTTTATAAGATATTGTGCCTAGGTCTTGTGGCTGTGAACTTCCAGGAAGAATTTGCTTTTCAATTTTGGGTGCAGAACTCAGTTGTTGATTGCTGTCAATTACATTAATAGAACTTAAATCATTTTCTATATCTTGAAACCTTATCTGATTATCAGACTGTAGCTTGGAAACTCTATTTGAAAGCTTATCAAGCTTAAAATTAATTTCCTCAAATTTATTAGTAAGTTCTCGAAACTGCTCTTCTACCTCTGTTAACTTTAACAAATGTCTAGTCAAGACATCCTCTGAATTATTATCAAGATTTGATACTGATTGATTATTTGTATTAGTTTCAATTTCAATTGAACCAGAGTAAACGGCTCTTTCAAGAGTTTTTAGATCTTTTTTAATTAAATCTAAGATTTCATAAATATTGTGATTATCTGAGTATGCAATACCTGATAAAAGGAAATTTAGTATTATTATTAAATTAAATAAAATTGATCTAAAAAGTGATCTCATTAAATTTTTTTATAATTATAAAGAGGCAAAAAAAAGACCCTAAAAATTTTTAGATTTTCAGGGTCTTTTTTAAAAATTCTTTAATTTGCTTTAACAGTAACTGATCTTCTGTTTTTAGACCATGCTAAAGGGTTTGAGCCTGAATCAACTGGTCTCTCTTTACCATAGCTAATTACAGTAATTCTATCAGATGAAACGCCATATGTCATTAAATAATCTTTCGCAGCGTTAGCTCTTCTTTCACCAAGTGCTAAGTTATACTCCCTCGTTCCTCTTTCGTCTGCGTGACCTTCTAAGACAACAGTAATGTTAGAATTTGCTCTTAACCAAGCAGCCTGGGCTCTTAAAGTTTCTCTTGATGCAGTTGTTAGTATAGATTCGTTTGTTGCAAAAAATACTCTGTCAGCAACACCATCTGCTAAATATTTTACACTATCAGTACCAACGTAAACATCCCCTTGCATTTGGCCTGCAATTTTTTCAATTTTAGTTACTTCTTCTTTTTCTACTTTTGTTTCTTCTTTTTTTGTTTCCTCTTTTTTCGGTGCCTCTACAGCTACCTCTTTTTTAGTTGCACACGCTGTTAAAATTATTCCTGCAGAAATAACCAATAAAGTGTTTTTTAAAATTTTGTTTAATCTCATTAATATGCTCCTTGCTGCTTTTTCAAATACTATCTTTTTCACAACTAAATAGATGTTTCAACCCAAAAAATCAAGAAATTTCATCTTATTCAATTATAAATTGATACTAATTACTTAATAAAGACGACCAAGATGGGTCGGAAGCGTCTGTCTCAGTTTTGATCAATCTTTCATTGTAACCGGTTAAATCAATAGACCATAATTTAGCAGAAAAACCCTCACCTTTAGAGTTTGTTTTTGTTTCTCTATAAAATATCAATACTCTACCATTAGGTGACCAAGATGGTGCCTCTTGGTAGTAGTTTTCTGTTAATAATCTTTCACCAGTTCCGTCTGTTCGCATCACTCCAATATAAAATTTTCCTTTATGTAATTTTGTAAATGCTATTAAATCACCTCTAGGAGACCAAACTGGTGTCCCATACAAACCATTTCCAAAAGAAATTCTTTTCACATCACTTCCATCACTTTTCATGACATAGATTTGTTGGTAACCACTTCTATCAGAATTAAAAGTTATATATTTTCCATCTGGCGAATATGAAGGTGAAGTATCAATTGAAGGATGGTTTGTAATTCTCTCAACTAAACGTGTTTCTAAATTCATCGTATATATATCTGACTTACCATCTTTTGCAAAACTCATGATTATTTTTTTTCCATCAGGTGAAAATCTAGGAGCGAATGTCATTCCAGGAAAATCTCCAACAACTTCCTGTGTTCCTGTCTCAATATCTAAAAGATAAACCCGTGGCATATTTTTAAAATAAGATAAATAAGTAACCATTTGACTTGCGGGGTTAAATCTTGGAGTCAAAACTAGCTCATTTCCTAAAGTTAGAAATTTATTATTAGCACCATCTTGATCCATGATAGCTAATTTTTTTATTCTTTGCGTTTTTGGTCCTTCTTCTGCTACATAAATTATTCTAGTATCAAAATACCCCTTTTCACCTGTTAATCTCTCATAAACTTTATCTGATATGATATGCCCAACTCTTCTCCAATTTGTTGGCACAGTTGTAAATGCCAAAGCCATCATCTCTTTTGCTGCAAGCACATCCCAAAGTCTAAACTCAACTCTTAATTTATCATTAATATAATTTACCTTCCCTGTAATTAGAGCTTGAGCTTTAATTAAATTCCAGTCTTCAAATCTTGGTTTTAAATTTGCTATATCTGGAGCTTGTAAAAAAGCTTTTTTATCTAGAGGATTAAATAAACCCGAAGTTCTTAAATTATTTTCTACAATTAGTGATATTTCTGATCCAATATTTTCTTTATCTAAAATCTGTTCAAAATTCTTTCTAGATGTTTCATCTATTGATAATGGTGAGACAGCAAGTGGAAGTGGATTTAGGTTTCCTCTTGTAATATCAACTTCAATTAAAGCCAAAGCTTTAATTGGAATAAAAATAAAAATAAGAATTAGAAGTTTTTTAATCATGAATTCTATATACTACCCTCCTAACATCTCTCTTGCATCAAAATTTAATTGTAATTCTTTCCACCTCTCATAACCAGAAGTTGGAACTCTTAAAGGCTGACATAATCTTACTGCTCTTAAGGCACTTTCTGCTAAAACTTTATAGAAATTTTGCCCTGGTTTATTCATTCTAGCATGATCTAAAATTTCAGTTTTGGTAACTGAACCATCTGGTTTAAGCTTAAGTTTTATTCTAACTAGTAGATTTTCATCATACGGTAAACCTAAAGGAATACTCCAACAACCAAATATTTGAGCTTTTAAAGCATCTTCCTCACTTAAAGTAAGTTTAGAATTTTCAATATTTCTTACTTGATCTTGAGTAACATCATTATTTGTTTTTACTATTTCTGCTTTTTCTTCTTTTGATTTATCAATTAAAGCAGCAATATTGTTTGGATCAAATAAATCTTTCTTTTCAAATTCAGATACTTGCTTTACTTCATTATCTACTTTTTCTGGATTTTGTTTTTTTTCCTCTTTAGTTTCTATTTTCTTAATTTCTTTTTCTGGCATTGGCACAGCTTCAGGATTTTGTTTTTCTATCTTTTTAATTTTTTTTTCCGTTACAACTGTTTTTGTTTTAGTCTTTTTAACCTTTTTAGGTGGAGCTTGTTCTGAAACAAGTTTTTTTTCTTTTTCTTTTACTTTTTCAATAATTTTTTTTGCTTTAGGAGCGAAAGGAATACTTGTTTCTTCAGCAATTTGAATTAATTCAACTGAAACTATTGGTGGAAGTTCTATTGGTTTTTTTGAAAGAAAAGGCAAACTTAAAGCTGTAAGGACAACTAAAGATATGTGTAAAGCTGAGGATATAGCTATACTACTACTCTTCACTGTAACTACCTTTGTTTAAGAGGCTCAGAGATTAGCGCAACCTTTGTAAAACCAGATCCAGATAATAAACCCATTATCTCTAAAACTCTTCCATAGTTTATTGTTTTATCACCTCTTACATAAATCCTTGTGTCAGTTCTATTTTTTGAAACAGCTAAAACTTTAGCGATTATATTGTCATATTCTACTTTTGATTCTTGGATAAAAATTTCACCTTTCGCATTGATAGAAAGTGTTAAAGGTTCTGTTTCCTCAGGCAAAGAATCTGCTGAACTTTCAGGTAGATCAACCTGAACACCAACCGTTAAAAGCGGTGCAGTGACCATGAATATAATTAATAGTACTAGCATCACGTCTACAAAAGGAGTAACATTAATCTCACTCATTGGTTCCTTTGATGAGCGATTTAATTTAAAAGCCATTTAAATTATTGTTAAAAATCTTTTTGAAAAATTCTCTAATTTTTCTGAATATTTTTTAGCGTCTGTATTAAATTTATTATAAGCAACTACAGCAGGTATCGCTGCTAACAATCCTAATGCAGTAGCAAATAATGCTTCGGCTATACCAGGTGCAACGATTGCAAGACTAGTATTTCTTGAAATAGCAATTGACTGAAAAGAATTCATAATACCCCAAACCGTTCCAAACAATCCAATAAATGGTGCAGTTGAGCCTACAGTTGCTAAAAAAGTAAATCCTTTTTCAATTTTTGACATTTCTTTTTCAATTCCACCCTCAAGAAAGGCAGTCATTCTTTCACTCAAATTTGTTCTGTTTTTTTTCTTTAGTAAGTTTTCCATGGCATTTTGAAATACCAAAGACATTGGGTCTTCTAAATTATTTGGTAAACTATTATAAAAATTTTCAGCAGATTTAGAGTTCCAAAATTTTTCCTCAAATTCTTCTGAAGATTTATTTATTTTTTTAAAAAGTCTATATTTTTCTATAATCACTGCCCAAGAGTATACTGAGCAAAGTATTAAGCTAATCATTACTGCTTTAACAATTATGTCTGCTTTTAAAAATAAACTTAGAAGTGAAAAATCTGTATTTGTTCCTAAGTCTAATGCATTTGCGGCTATGTCTGCTTCCATAATCACTCATCACACTTAATTGTGTCATGAATTTGACTATATATATTTAAAGATTACTCATTTTTGTATGTTTCATGAAAATAACTAGCTATAAGAATTGCATCAGCTTTATTTGAATCTTTTTTTTTGGATAAATTTGAAGAAAAATAAGGAAATATTTCAATAGCTCTTGTTCTGCTGGCATCTTTTTCTGAGTTAATTAAATTAAAATATTTTTTCCATTTTGCTGGTCTTACAAAATAAATTGGTAACTGCATCGCGCTGCAAATTCCTTTTAAAATTCCAAAAGATTGACCAAAATTAAACATGCTAGTTACCCCTTGACCTGGCATAGCTGAAACTTGTTCTATAACAACTTTAATATTTTTTTTTTCATATGTTTTTATTCTAAAAGAAATTTCATTATATATTTGAGATCCATTAACTTGCTTTTTATTTTTTTTCCCTTCAGTCATTGTTGGCATCTCAAGCACATCTTTAATTATTCCATCCTCTAAAAAACATATAGATCCTGATATTCCTGGATCAATTCCGATTATTATCATTAAATATTTCCCAAATTTACGTTTGAAAAAACGTTTTGAACATCATCGTCATCTTCTAGATTTTCTAAAAACTCAATCACACTCTCTTTTTCATCTTTTTGAATATCAACACTGTTGATTGGCACCCACTCAATCTCTGTAGAAATAAAATTTGCAATTGTGTTTTCTAAATTTTTTTTAACATTATATATTTCATTTGAAACACATTGAATTTCATGAAATTCTTCGTGGGAAATACATTCTTCTGCACCAGCTTCTAGTGCTAACTCAAAAATTTTATCATCAGATATTTCATTTTTATCAATCTTTATTATCCCAAGTTGTTTAAAGTTATGAGATGCTGATCCTTGAGTACCTAGACTTCCGCCAGATTTTTGAAAGATAGTTCTCACATTGGAAGCTGTTCTATTTTTATTGTCAGTTAAAGTTTCTACAATTACAGCAATTTTTTTTGGTCCAAATCCCTCATACCTCAAGTTTTCAAAATTTGCACCAGATGCAGCAGAAGATTTATCTATTGCTCTTTCTATATTGTCTTTTGGCATATTTGCTGATCTAGCAGCCTGTACTGCTGATCTTAATCTTGGATTCATTGCAGGATCTTTATCTCCAAGTTTTGCAGCTACTGTAATTTCTTTAGACAACTTTGAGAAAATTTTTGAACGTTGCTTATCAGCTTTTCCTTTTTTATGTTTAATACCCGCCCAATGAGAATGACCTGCCATATATAAATTAAAAATTTTTTAATTTTTCTCCAAATATATAACTATTAATATCTTTAGCTAAACCAGTATTTATATCACAATCAACAATAACACCAGACAAAGTCCCTTCCCCAACTGCAGGAAAATGTTTGACCGAGTCTTTTTTTAGAAATCTATTTAACGAATTTACTTTATCCATCCCGATTACAGAGTCGTAATCTCCACACATGCCTGCATCAGTTTGGTATCCAGTACCATTGTTTAGTATTCTTGCGTCATTAGTTGGAATATGAGTGTGAGTTCCAACTACTAACGTTGCATGGCCATCAAAAAAATGACCTATGGCATTTTTCTCACTGGTAATTTCACCATGAAAATCAACCACTAATAAATCGTAGTCATCTTTTAATTTATATTCACTTAAAAATTTTTTTGAAGTTTCAAAAACATCTTCGCACTTTTTCATAAAAACATTGCCCATAAGGTTGAGTACCCCAACTCTTACATTTTTATCTGTTTTGAAAATTTGAAAACCTCTACCAGGTGCAGGCTCAAAAAGATTTTTGGGACGTAACAATCTCTCTTCTTTTTCTATGTACTTCATGATTTCTTTTTGATCCCAAACATGATTGCCAGTTGTGATTACGTTAACACCACAGTTATAAAAATCTTTGCAAATTTCTTCTGTCAAACCAACACCTTGGGCTGCAGCATTTTCACCATTAGCAATAACAAAATCAATTTTTTTTGATTTAATTTCACTAAGCAAGCTACTCGTAAGTTTAGAACACCCCGAAATACCAACAACATCGCCTAAAAATAAAATTCTCAAAATATTAAACCTCTTTCGGTAATTATTAAATCAAGCTTCTTATCATAATTATTAATTGGTACCTCTTTTAATTCTTGGAAAGAAAAAGCAAATCCAACTTTAAAGACCTTTTTTTTAATTTCAATTTTTTCAATATAACGATCATAAAAACCACCACCATAACCTAAACGGTTAAATTGCTTATCAAAAGCTAATAGTGGAACTAATAATATATCTGGATAAACTTTCTTTTGAGATAATGGTTCAATTATCCCGTATTTATTTATCTTTAATGGATTATCTTTGGACCATTCATAAAAGTCCATTTGATTATTTTTCTTGATGATTGGTAATGAAGTAATTTTTTTATTTTTACTAAATAAATTTAAAACTTCTAAATCATCTATTTCATGATTGCATGGATAATATCCTCCAACAATTTTTGTTTTAAGCTTATTATCCCTTAAAAATTTTATTAATTTTAAAGAATTGATTTTCAAATTTTCATTAAAATTTTTTTTTCTAAGTGATGTTATCTTTCTTCTTAATTTAGATTTATTCACAAATTTATTGAGATAAATTTTCTTGTTTTGCTTTTTCAACAAAACTTGAAATTTTCTCTGCAGCAGTATCAATTAAATCTTCATATTTTTTTTGATTAGTTTCAATCTCGATTTTTAATTTGTCATGATTTAAATTTAACTCTTTTATTTCTTCTTCTTTTTTATCCTTATATTCATAAATTAGAGTTTTTAATTCTTTAAATTTATTTGATAAATCTTTTAATTCTTGTTTCTTTTGTTCAACTTTCTTTTTTGTTTCGTAGTATTCATCCATTATTTTAACTGCTGTAATTAATAAGAGTTTATTCTCTCCTAAGTTACCAAGATCGTTTTTTAAATGATTAAATTTTTGGTTTATTTGTATTAACAATTCTTCTAGATGTTCCTCTTGTCCGTCATCACAAGATAATAAAAACTCTTTATTATTAAATTTAATACTTACATTTGCCATTTATCAATCTCTTCCAACAAAGTATCTGTTTCTTGATTTAATTCATCGATTTTCTCAGAAAACTCTATTTGTTTTCTTTCTTCAACCTTTTCTTTACTTCTAAACTCATCTAATCTTTTTGACAAAATTTCGTTTTGATCTGATAGTTCTTTATATTTTTTTTCTAGCTCATTTTTTTCAATCTCTAATTGATTTTTTTGCATGTTAAGATTTTCAATATTATTTTTCAAATCTGGATTAGTTAGATCTAAATTTTTTAATTCTTCTAAAGCTAGATGAAGTTTTTTTTCTTTTTCGTTTATAGAATTCATATATATATACTTATAATATTAAATAGAATCTTCTTAGTCTAGTCAGGATAATTTTGAGTAAAATACATAACGATTTAGCGAATTGTATCAGATTTTTATCTATTGATGCGGTTCAAAAAGCTAATTCTGGTCACCCTGGGATGCCAATGGGTATGGCGGATGTTGCGACTGTACTTTTTAGGTATTTTTTAAAATTCAATCCTCAAAATCCAAATTGGATAAATAGAGATAGATTTGTTTTATCAGCCGGGCATGGCTCAATGCTTCTTTATTCTTTATTATACTTAACTGGTTATAAAAGTATTTCTTTAAATTCGATTAAAAAGTTTAGACAACTAAACTCTATTTGTGCGGGCCATCCAGAGTATCATCCAAAAACTGGAATTGAAACAACTACTGGGCCACTTGGACAAGGAATAGCGAATGCAGTTGGATTTGCAATAGCTGAAGAAATCCTCAAAAAAAAATTAGGTAAAAATCTAATTAATCACAAAACTTATGTTCTAGCTGGCGATGGTTGCTTAATGGAAGGTATTAGTCACGAAGCAATGAGTTTAGCTGGTCACTTAAAATTAAAAAATTTGGTGATGCTTTTCGATAATAATAATATTTCAATAGATGGTCCAACAAGTCTTGCTGTATCAGACAATTTTAAAAAAAGATTTGAAAGCTATGGATGGGATTATGTATTAATTGATGGTCATAATGAAAATCAAATTTACAGAGCTTTAAAAAGAGTTCAAAATGCAAAAAAACCAACAGTAATTTCTTGTAAAACAAAAATTGGATACGGTTCTCCAAATAAGTCTGGCAAATCCTCTTCACATGGAAGTCCTTTGGGATTAGATGAGATTAAATTAGTAAGAAAAGTACTTAAATGGAAATATAAACCGTTTGAGATTCCAAATAAATTATTAAAAGAATGGAGAGCAATAGGAAACAAGGGTCAATTAAATCAAAGAAAATGGAACAAATTAATTAAAAAACAAAGTAAAAAATTAAATCTAATCAAAAATAATAACTTTAAAAATATTTTAAATTCAGAAAAGAAACTTGCAATTAAAGAAACTAAATCCTTAGCAACAAGAAAATGTTCTGAGTTAACTTTAAGCGCATTAACCAATTCAAATAATAGCCTTATTGGGGGTTCTGCAGATTTGGCAGGATCTAACAATACAAAAACAAAAAAACATAAAATTATTACACCTGGAAATTTTGAGGGAAATTATATTCACTATGGTGTCAGGGAACATGCAATGAGTGGGGTCATGAATGGAATAGCACTCCATAGCAATTTTATTCCTTATGGTGGAACTTTTTTAATTTTTTCTGATTACTGCAAACCATCGATAAGATTATCAGCTCTAATGCAACAAAGAGTTATTTATGTGATGACACATGATTCAATCGGCTTAGGTGAAGATGGGCCGACACATCAACCAATTGAGCAATTATCTGGTTTAAGATCAATTCCAAACCTAAATGTCTTTAGACCTGCAGATAGAATTGAAACAATTGAATGCTGGGAGCATGCATTAAAAACTGCAAATACTCCAAGTGTTTTATCTCTAACAAGACAAAATTTAGATCCAATCAGAAAAAAATATTCCTCAAATAATAAATGTTCACTTGGTGCTTATGAGGTGCTTAGAACAAATAAGAAAATTAAATTAACAATTTTGGCAAGTGGTTCAGAAGTAAATCTTGCAATCGAAGCAAGTCATAAACTTGCCAAAGATAAAATTTATTCTAAAGTTATTTCAGTACCTTGTATGGAGCTTTTTGATAAACAAAGTAAAACTTATAAAAATAAAATACTAAATGAAACCAAAAATAAAATATCCATAGAAGCTGGTTCAAGTGATTGTTGGAAAAAGTATGTTGGAGAAAATGGAAAAAATTTTGGAATTAATGAATTTGGTAGAAGTGCACCATTTAAAGAAATATATAAATATT
Source organism: Candidatus Pelagibacter sp. (assembly GCF_965262185.1). Taxonomy (GTDB): domain Bacteria; phylum Pseudomonadota; class Alphaproteobacteria; order Pelagibacterales; family Pelagibacteraceae; genus Pelagibacter. The sequence continues at coordinate 1,124,751 of NZ_OZ253498.1, read as the reverse complement.
TTGGTCTCACAAAAGAAAATATAACCAATAAATCAAAAAGTTTAATTAATAATTAATAATGACAATAAAAGTTGGAATTAATGGAATGGGTAGAATTGGTCGAATGGTAGTTCGATCAATTATAGAAAGCCAAGATAAAAAAATAAAAATTCAACACATAAATAACAGATCAAATTCTGAGGCTACTTGTACACTGATAAAATATGATTCAATACATGGTAAATTTAATGCTGATTTAGATTTTGATGAAAATCACTTAATGATTAATAATGAAAAAATTACATTTTCAAAGGAATCTAATATTGAAAATATAGATTGGAAAAAATTTGATGTTGATTATGTTTTTGAGTGTACAGGAAAATTTAATTCTAAAGAAAAACTTTTAGCTCATATAAAAAATGGAGCAAAAAAAGTAATAGTATCTGCGCCGTGTAAAAATGCAGATAAAACAATTGTATTTGGTGTAAATGAAAAAGATATAACCAGTAAAGACCAAATAATCTCAGCTGCATCATGTACGACAAACTGTTTGGCTCCAGTTGTACATACACTTAATGAAAATTTTGAAATTGAAAGAGGATTTATGACCACTATTCATGCATTTACAAGTGATCAAAGAATTCTAGATAATTCACATAAAGACCCAAGAAGAGCAAGATCAGCCAGTCAATCAATTGTTCCAACATCTACTGGTGCATCAAAAGCAATTGGTGAAATAATTCCTAGCTTGAAAGGTAAATTAGAGGGAATCGCAATGAGAGTACCTACCCCAAATGTTTCACTTGTAGAATTAGTTTTCTGTACAAAAAAAAATATCAACGGAGAAAATATAAATAAATCGTTTGAACTAGCATCAAAAAATAATCTAAAAAATGTACTCGAAATTACTTATGAAAAGTTAGTATCAATTGATTTTAATCATAACCCTGCATCCGCCATTGTTGATGGATCACTTACTAATGTTGTTGGAGAAAATATGGGTAAAATTTCAGCTTGGTATGATAACGAATGGGGTTTTTCGAATCGTATGTGTGATATTGCAGAATTTATTCATCAAAATTCTTAATGCAAAGTGTTTCCAAACTAACCAACCTACAAGGTAAAAAAGTTATTTTAAGATTAGATTTGAATGTCCCTCTTAATAATGGTGAGATAACTGATACAACGAGAATTGACAAGGTTCTTCCTACAATCGAATTTTTATTAAAGCAAAATTCAAAAATAGTTATCTTATCTCATGTTGGTAGACCTAAAGGAAAAGTAATAAGAGATCTTTCGTTAAAACCAATTCAAGAAGATATAGAAAAAAAATTAAATGAAAAAATTAAACTTATTGAAAAAAATATTTATGAGGTAAAAAAAGATATGCTTGATAAATTTAATGAAAAAATTTTATTAATTGAGAATATTAGATTTTATCCAGAAGAGGAAAAAAATGATGCCAATTTTGCAAAACATTTGGCAAGTTTAGGTGATATTTATGTAAATGATGCTTTTTCATGTTCACATAGAGCGCATGCATCTGTTTGTGAAATTTCAAAATTTTTACCATCTTTTTCAGGGTTGCAATTAGATTTAGAGATTAGTGCATTAAAAAAAATTACATCTAGCATAACTAAACCTATTACTTGCATAATAGGAGGATCTAAAATTTCTACTAAAATTAATATTATAAAAAACTTAATTTCAAAATTTGACAACATAGTAATTGTAGGCGCAATGGCGAATAACTTAATTGAACACAACGGATACAATATTGGAAAATCTCTTAAGGAAGAAAATGTTGATTCTATAATTAATGAAATACTCTCATATTCAAAATATAATAATTGTAATATAATTATTCCAGAAGATGTAAGAGTGGCAAATGATTTAAATGGTCAGCCTAAAATTAAAGAATTGAATCAAATTAAATTAGATGAAATAATTTTGGATATAGGTCCAAAAACTGTTGAAAGTATATGTAATATTATAGATAATACAAATACCATATTATGGAACGGTCCTGCTGGATATTTTGAAAATCCTAATTTTGCTAATGGAAGTACTGCAATTGCAAAAAAAATAGTTGAAAAAAATAAAGAAAATAAAATTTACTCTGTTGTGGGTGGTGGAGATACCGTTTCATTAATTAATTCTTTAAATGCTGCTAAAGAGTTTAATTTTGTTTCAACTGCAGGTGGAGCATTTTTAGAATATCTTGAAGGAAAAGAACTTCCTGGTATAAGCGCTTTAAATTGATATGTCAGAACTAAATCAAATAGCTCTTAAAATACTTTCAAATGGCAAAGGAATACTTGCAGCAGATGAAAGTAACGGAACTATGACAAAAAGACTTGATGCTGTTAATGTTGAATCTACAACAAAAAACAGACTTGCTTTTAGAGAAACACTTTTTAGTTCAGAAAGTATGAAAGATTGTATCGGTGGTGTGATCTTATACGATGAAACGATAAACCAAATTTCAAGTTTGGGTAAATCAATTCCTGAATTAATCTCTGCTAGTGGAGCAGTCCCAGGAATTAAAGTAGATACAGGTGCAAAAAATTTAGCAAACTCTCCAGAGGAAAAAATTACAGAAGGGCTAGACGGGCTAAGAGAAAGATTAAAAAAATACTATGAGCTTGGTGCCAGATTTACAAAATGGAGAGGTGTTTATTCAATAAGCAATAACTATCCTAGCAAACTTGCAATTCATTCTAATGCTCATGCACTTGCAAGATATGCTGCATTAGTTCAGGAGTGTGAGATGGTTCCTATAGTAGAGCCAGAAGTTTTGATGGATGGTGATCATGATGCAGATGAATGTTTAAAAAAAACCTCAGAAGTTATAAAAAAATGCTTTGAAGAATTAATTCTACACAGAATTGATTTATCAGGGATTATTTTAAAACCAAATATGATTTTAGCTGGAAGTAATTCAAAAAACAAAATCTCCAATGAAGAAGTTTCAGACAAAACACTTGAATGTCTTAAAAATTCAGTACCAACAGAAGTACCAGGAATTGCTTTCTTGTCAGGGGGGCAATCTGAAGTAGAGGCAACAAAGAATTTAAATTTAATTAGCAAAAATAATAATACAAATTTTATAATGACCTATTCATATGGTAGAGCCTTACAACAGAGTGCTCTTAAATTTTGGTCTAAAAATATCAGTAAAATTAACGAAACACAGGATGTATTTAACCATAGAGCTAGAATGTGTACTTTAGCTGCTCAAGGAAAATGGACAATCGATCTTGAGAATAAATAAAAAAAAATTTATTTATCTTATCTCTCCAAATAGAATAACAAAGAATTTTTATAAAATACTCAATGGGGTATTAAAATCAGATAAAATAAGTTTCTTTCAAATGAGATTTAAAAAATACTCTTTTAAAAAAAAAATTTTAATAGGAAAAAAAATCAAACAAATATGTAAAAAAAATAATGTAAAATTTATTGTTAATGATGATCCAATTCTCGTTAAAATATTAAATGCTGATGGATGTCATTTAGGACAGACAGATATGAATATTAAAGATGCCAAGAAGATAATTGGAAAAAAGATTATTGGAATAACGTGTAATAACTCAGTTAAACTAGCAAAAGAGGCAATAAAAAATAAAGCTAATTACATTGCATTTGGCGCTTTTTTTTCAACAAAAACAAAAAAAACTAAATATAAATCCAAAATAAAAACTTTAAATAAAGTAAAGAAATTAACAAATATTCCCATTGTAGCTATAGGTGGAATAACAAATGAGAACTATAAAAAACTTTTATTGAACAATGCAAATTTTTTAGCTATCTCAGGCTATATTTGGAACAATAAAAAATACAAACCTACAGAAGCTATAGAAAGTTTAATATGAAAATAAATGCAAGTGAAATTAGAGTTGGGATGCTTTTAGAATATAAAAATGATCTTTGGCAAGTTCTAAAAACACAACATGTAAAACCTGGAAAAGGTGGTGCATTTGCACAAGTAGAAATGAAAAGTGTTGGTAAAAATACCAAACTAAATGAAAGATTTAGATCTAGTGAAACTGTAGAAAAAGCATCACTAGATGAGAATAAATATAATTATATGTATGAAGATGATTCTAATTATTTTTTTATGGAACCAAAAACTTTTGAACAAACTGAAATTAAAAAAGAAATTATTGGGGAACAAGGTAAATTATTAACTGAAAATCTTGAAGTATCTGTAAGTTTTTATAATGAAAATCCAATTTCAGTTGAATTACCAAATCAGGTACAGTGTAAAATAGAAACTACTGATGCAGCTCTAAAAGGTCAAACTGTGTCCTCCTCTTACAAGCCAGCAACTCTAGACAATGGTTTAAATATTCAAGTTCCACCATTTATAGAGGCAGGTGATGAAGTCATTGTTGATACTAGAAATTTAGAGTATGTAAAAAAGATTTGAAATGATATCAATTTCTTCAAATCTTAATTTAATGATAAAGGCTGCTGAAAAAGCATCTAAATCTGTGATCAGAGATTTTGGTGAAGTAGAAAAATTACAAGTTTCTAGAAAAGGCCCTTACGATTTTGTTACAAAAACAGATCAAAATGTAGAAAAAATTTTAATTGAAGAATTATCTAAATCAAAAAAAAATTACTCATTCATTACAGAAGAAACTGGTAAGATAAATAATAAAGACAAAGAAAATTTTTGGATTATAGACCCAATAGATGGGACTACTAATTTTCTTCATGGAATTCCTCATTTTGCTATTTGCATTGCACATGTCTCTAACAGCGAAATTATAAGTGGATTAATTTTTGACCCAATAAAAGATGAAATGTTTTTTTCTGAAAAAAATAAGGGAGCATATTTAAACAATCAACGACTAAGAGTTTCTAAAAAAAATTCTACTGAAGATTGTTTATTCTCAAGTAACCATGAAGGTGCAAAATTAAGTGATTTAAATATGAGATGTAGCGGTTGTGCAGCGCTTGATCTTGCATACGTAGCTTCTGGCAGACTTGATGGTTTTTTTCATAATAAAATTAATATTTGGGATGTAGCAGCTGGTGCTTTAATGGTTAAAGAGGCTGGTGGAATAGTTAATGAAATTAACAAATTTGACATAAAAAATATTGATATCAGAGCTTCAAGTAGTGCAATTAATGATAAAATGCTTCAAAAATTAGTTAACTTTTAATTGTTTTAAAAAATTCTTTTGCTATAAGTCACGACATGAAAAAAAATATTCATCCAGACTATCATACTATTAAAGTCGAAATGACTGACGGTACACAATTTAAAACAAAATCAACTTGGGGTGCTGAAGGTGATTTGCTTAAACTTGAAATTGATCCAAAATCACATGCTGCTTGGACAGGTGGAAAACAGAAATTAATGGATAAAGGTCGAATAAGTAAATTTAACAAAAAATTTCAAAACTTTAAATCAGAAACGAAAAATTAAATGTCAAATGCACCTTTAATGCCTATGGCTACAGCCGTATGGTTAGTAGAAAACACATCTCTAACATTTAAACAAATTGCAGATTTTTGTAAACTACATGAGATAGAGATACAAGGTATAGCAGATGGAGAGGTTGCAAAAGGAATTAAAGCTTATAATCCAATTATTTCAGGACAACTTTCAAGAGAAGAAATAGAATTATCATCTAAAGATGAAAGTAGACCATTACAAATCAACAGTAGTGATATTGAAATTTCAAATGATGAAAAGAAAATTAAAAAGTATATCCCTCTTTCAAAAAGACAAGACAAGCCAGACTCTGCTTTGTGGCTTATCAGACAACATAATATTTTGAAAGATTCTCAAATAGCTAAATTAGTTGGAATTACAAAAAATTCTGTAACCTCTATAAGAAATAAAAGTTATTGGAATTACAATAACCTTAACCCGAAAGATCCTGTGGCATTAAATTTATTTTCTCAAAAAGACCTAATAGAAGCAATAGAAAAAGCTGAAAGAAGAATTAAGAGAGAGAAAAAGGAAAAAGAGAAACAAAATAAAGTAAATCAAACAAGTGTATAATGATCAAAATTAATAGACATAAATTGATAAAAGTGATAACAAACCATTTTTTTGGAGGTAGTTATTAAAATAGAAGTTAAAGATAATAATGTTGAACAAGCATTAAGAGTTTTAAAGAGAAAACTTCAAAGAGACGGTTTCTTTAAAATTATTAAATTAAAAAATACTTACGAAAAACCGTCTGAAAAGAAAAAAAGAATTCTTCAAGAAAATATTAAAAGAGTTAAAAAATTAAACAAACTTAAAAATAGAATTTAGATATATCGCGGGGTGGAGCAGTCTGGTAGCTCGTCAGGCTCATAACCTGAAGGTCGGCGGTTCAAATCCGTCCCCCGCAACCAAATCAACTATAATTTAAAATTAGATTTTTTACTATCAATTAGAAATGCTTTGACTGTTTTAACAGTTAGCTGGCTAGAGGATTTTCCAAATTTCTCAATTTTTTCAATCAATGTTGGTGGAATGGTAATTAAATGACATCCCAATTCTTTAGCTTGTAAATAATTATAAGGTTCTCTAACACTAGCCCATAAGATCTCTACATTTCTAAATTTCTTCGCTAGTTTTATACTTTTAACAAATTCAGGGATTGGATCTTTACCAACATTTCCTGCTCTTCCTGCAAAAATAGATATAATTACATTTGTTTTTTTATTTATTACTTTAAGTATTTTTGCAGTTTGTTTAGATGTATATACCGCTGTTATATTCAGCTAAATTTTTTTACTATTTAGCTCTTTAATTACTTTACCTGAAAACTTATTTTTTGAGTTAACTACTGGAACTTTGACGTATACATTTTTCCCCCATGTATTTATTTCTTTACCTTGTTCAATCATTGATTTTTGATCATCAGCAAACACTTCAAAAGAAATTGGTTTGTTCTTACAAACTTTAAGTATTTGTTTAGAGTATGATTTATAATCTTTTGCTCCAGCTTTTCTCATTAAGCTTGGATTTGTTGTAAAACCTTTTACAATTTGTTTTTTATTAAATATTTTTATTAAAGATATATCTGCAATATCGCAAAAAATTTTTGTGTTCATTAAAACTATAAATTCTTTGTAATATCCTCTGTCATTTTTTTTGCATCTGCAAATAACATTAATGTATTTTCTTTATAAAATAAATCATTATCAATTCCTGCATATCCAGGGGACAGACTTCTTTTTACGAATAACACTGACTTACATTTTTCCACATCTAAAACAGGCATTCCATAAATTGGACTTTGAGGGTCTGTTTTTGCTACTGGATTAGTTACATCATTTGCACCAATTACAAATGCTACATCCGCATTTGCAAAGTCGTTATTTATTTCCTCTAATTCAAAAACTTCATCATACGGCACGTTTGCCTCAGCTAATAAAACATTCATATGACCAGGCATTCTTCCTGCAACTGGGTGTATTGCGTAAGATACTTTAATATCATTTTTCTTAAGTGTATCGACCATTTCTCTAAGTGCATGTTGTGCTTGGGCTACAGCCATCCCATAACCAGGAACTATAATTACTGATGAAGCATTTTTCATTAAAAAAGCTGCATCATCTGCATTTCCACTTTTAACTGGTCTCTGTTCTTTATTTGATTTACCTGAAGTTTCCTCTGTGGCTCCAAACCCTCCCAAAATAACATTAAAGAATGAACGATTCATACCTTTACACATAATATATGAAAGTATTGCACCTGATGAACCGACTAGCGCTCCAGTGATTATTAAAGCTGTATTTTCTAGAGTAAATCCAATACCTGCTGCTGCCCACCCTGAATAAGAATTTAACATAGAAATAACTACCGGCATATCAGCTCCACCAATTGGGATAATTAAAAGAAATCCAATTAAAAAAGAGACAGCTAAAAGTATCCAAAATAAATTAGATGATTGAGTTGAGCATAATAAGTAAATTAAAACAATTATTGAAATCAAAATAATCGCATTTAAAGGATGTTGTCCTTTAAATGTGATTGGTGAACCTGACATGATCCCTTGTAACTTTAAAAATGCAATAACTGAGCCTGAGAAAGTTATTGCTCCAACCGCAGCACCAATTGACATTTCAATCAAGCTACCCAGTTTTATGCTACCTACTGTGCCAAGGTTAAATGCTTCAGGATTTAAAAAAGCTGCAATTGCAACAAATACTGCAGCCAGACCCACAAGGCTATGAAACCCAGCAACTAATTCTGGCATAGCTGTCATTGGTATTCTGTAAGCTATAAATGCACCTATCGATCCACCTACTGAGATAAATATTAATACAAATATAAAACCAGTTGAAAAATTACTAATGGATAAAAATGTTACTGTTATAGCAATAATCATTCCTAAAATACCAAACAAATTTCCTTGTCTAGATGTTTCGGGTGAAGATAAACCCCTTAAAGCAAGAATGAATAATACACCTGAAACTAAATAAAAAATTGCAGATAGGTTAGCCGATAGCATTCTTACTTATTTATCCTTTTTCTTTTTTTTATACATTGCTAACATTCTTTGAGTTACAAGAAATCCTCCAAAAATATTGATTGCTGCTAAAGCTATAGCTAAAAAACCAAAAATACTTGATATGTTAAATACACTTTCAGAGTTTCCTGACAGACCTGCAATAATTGCTCCCACTATAATTACAGAAGAAATTGCGTTGGTAACAGACATTAAAGGTGTGTGTAATGAAGGAGTAACACTCCATACTACATAATATCCAACAAATATTGAAAGGATAAATATACTTAATCTGAATATTAAAGGATCTATTTCCATAATTTATTTTATTAATGTCTTTTCTATAATTTCATCTTCTAGATTGATATTTATCTTTTTGTTATCTTTATCAAATAAATTATCAACAAAATTAAATACATTTTTTGCATACAAATTTGATGCTGAAATAGGTAACTTATTCAAAATATTGCTTTCTCCCATTATCTTAATTCCATTTTTTTCAATAATTTTATCTACCTCTGTAAATGCAGTATTCCCTCCCTGAATTGCTGCTAAGTCATATATAACAGAACCACTTTGCATATTTTTAATCATATTATCTTTTATAATTAAAGGAGCTTTTTTACCTGGTATCAACGCTGTACAAATTACAATATCGATTTTTTTTAAAGTTTCTGATAGGAGTTCTTCTTGTTTTTTTTTGAAATCTTCTGAAACTTCTTTTGCATAACCACCCTCAGTTTCTAAATTTTCTGAATCTTCAACAGTTAAAAATTTACCACCCAAACTTTCAACTTGTTCCTTTGATGCCATTCTTACATCAGTGGCAAATACAATAGCACCCATCCTTTTTGCAGTTGCAATTGCCTGAAGTCCAGCAACACCAGCACCAACTACCAAAACCTTTGCAGCTGGTATAGTCCCTGCTGCTGTCATCATCATTGGTATTGCTTTTTCAAAATTTGCGAAAGATTCTATAACAGCTTTATAACCAGCTAAATTTGCTTGAGAAGACAATATATCCATTGATTGAGCTCTAGTAATTCTAGGAAGCAATTCTAGAGAAAAAAGATTAATTTTTTTTTTCGCTAAATTTTCTAATTTCTCTTTATTATTATATGGATTTAAAACCCCAATTATTGTTTTGTTTTCCGAAATATTTGGAGTTTTATCTTCAGACAACATACCAAGTTGAACAATTATGTCAGAAGAACTTAATACCTCTTTTTCATCTTTAAACATATTAACACCCACATCTTTATAATGTTCATCTTTAATACCAAGATGAGAACCATAATTTTTACTTAAATTAACCTCAAATCCAAGAGAGGTGTATTTTTTTACAATCTCTGGTGTTATTGCTATTCTTTTTTCAATTTTTTGATTTTCTAGAATGGATCCTATTTTCATATAGGAACCTTACAATAAGAATATTGCCATTAATACCAAAACACATATAACAGCGGCAGTTCCCCACAGTACAAATTTAGTAAAGTTGTTCCAGGTATTTTTATGGTTTTCGTTATCCATAAAAATTATTTTTGTCTTGCTTTAAATTTTGGATTTGTTTTGTTAATCACGTAAACTCTCCCTCTTCTTCTAACAAGTTTAGAGTTTAAATCTCTTTTTTTAATTGATTTTAAAGAACTTTTTATTTTCATAATTTGGTACACTTAATAAACGAACTTATATAATCTTTCAATTTTATTTTTCCATATTTTTGAATTATGTGATTGTTTTGGTAAATTTTGGTCAAAGCTGAAGCATATCTTTCTCCTTTTCTGGCCTTTAGATATGTAATATTACGGTTAAACATTCTTGCCACCTGAATTATAGAATATTTTTGCTTGTTAGTTATACTGTAATGCTTGCATTTATTATCTTTCCATGCCTTAAAACAAGTTTCAATTGTATCTGATATATGAGTGAATCTTCTAGTTTGAGTTCCAGGTCTCACAACAGTTAAAGGTTTTTTTCGTTTATACAAATATTCAAATATTCCTATAACAGTTGCCATATCTCCAACCATAATCTGTCTTGGGCCGTATACATTGTAAAAATAAATTACCTCAAATTTTAATTTGAACCATTTTTTTAGATTTTCTAATAATTCAAGATTTTTTGACTTAGTAAATGCATATGGAGATAGATGCTTATCTTTGCCAAAATTTCCAAGACTTGCTGATGTAGCTGAATAAATTAGTTTTATATTATTTTCTAAGCAAAACTTAAAAACTTCTTTTGTGCCTACAGTGTTTGAATCATAACACATGTCAAATTTTTGAAAACTTTGATATATTCTAGAGAACTCACCAAAATGAAATACGGAATGAATTTTTTTTCTATATCTATTAAGTATTTTTTTAATATTTTTTGTATCACCTTTTAAATATTTTATATTCTTGTTATTTATATGATTTTTTTTTGATCCAGTTGAATAATTATCTAAACTTATAATTTTTTTGTTTGTATTTTTAATTAAATATTCAATCAAATTTGAACCAACAAAACCTGCACCACCAGTTATCAATAAGAAGTTTTTCATTTAGATTAAAGCCTGGCAATGTCCTACTCTTCCGTGTCTTAAGACAAAGTACCATTGGCGCTGAAGGGCTTGACTTCCGAGTTCGGAATGGGATCGGGTATTACACCTACGCTATAATCACCAGGCCACAAGCTTATATAGATTTTTTTTATATAATCAATCGTTTTATAACTAATAAGATCTAGTAAATTTTTCAGTATTTATTGGGTTAGTTATTTGATTGAATATCCAGGCGTATGTTTTTTCTAAACCTTGAGACAAATTCAATTTTGGACTCCAACCTATTTTTTTTTGAATAAATGAATTATCACTAGATCTGCCTCTAACGCCCAAAGGTTTATCTCTTAGATATATTTTATTTACTTTATAGTCGGCAATATTTTCAATAACTTCTATCATCTGATTAATAGAAACTTGCTCCTCGCTTCCAACATTAAAAACATCAGAGCTACTATTTTCAAAAACCTGCATTGTGCCATCTATACAATCGTCTATATATAAAAAACTTCTAGTTTGATTTCCATCTCCCCATACTTCGATATCTTTTTTATTATTCAGTTTTGCATTAATTATTTTTCTACATAAAGCTGCTGGTGCTTTTTCTCTGCCTCCATCAAATGTACCTTGAGGACCAAAAACATTGTGATATCTAACTATCTTAGTATCCAGTCCAAAATCTTCTCTGAAATGACGACACATTCTCTCACTGAAAAGCTTCTCCCATCCATAACCATCCTCTGGATCTGCTGGATATGCATCTATTTCTTTTAAACCTTTGATGAAAACCTCAGCCTGTTTGGAACCATTATAAACACATGCGCTAGAGGAAAAAAAATATTTTTTTACTTTATTTTCAATTGATGCTCTTAAAAGATTTGTATTAATCAAAACTGATAACATACATTCAGCTTTATTATTTTCTATAAAACCCATACCTCCCATGTTGCATGCCATATTGAAAATATAATCAATGTTTTTTGTTACTTTCAAGCAATTGTCTTTTTCTTTAAGATCTAAACTATAATTCTGATTTTTATCAAAAATCTGAAACCAAAATTCTAATGGTTTTATATCAGCACATACTACTTCATGACCTTTACTCATCAAATAGGATGCTAAATGACCTCCAATAAATCCTCCAGCACCACAAACTAAATATCTCATAATTAATTTTTATACATAATCAAGATTAGATTTGACACAAAAAAAAATAATTTAATTTTAATTATCTTAAAATTATTTATATGATTTTTTTTACAAATATTTATTAAATCATTTTCTGTTAATAAATTTAAATTACTTTCTTTAGATAAATATTTCTCGCCAAAAAAATTTAAAATGTTTCTGTGAATTTTTTTTGGTAAGAGGTGAATTAAAGGCAAACGAGTATGAAAGTCTATAGGATAATTCCTGTTAGGAGTTGTAATAAAAGAAATTTTATTTGTTACTCTATAGCATTCATTTAAAAACTTTACCTGATTTTTAAATGATCCAACGTGTTCAATTGTTGCAGAGGAAAAAACTAAATCAAAAGAATTTTTTTTAAATTTCATTTTCCTAGCATCACCTTTGCAAAATCTTACGTCGGGATACAATTTCTTTAAACTATTAAGTTTCTGATTTGAGAGACAGGTTATATTTTTTTTCCATTTACTTTTACTTAATAAAATATTCTCATGTTTGGCTATTGAAGGGGTTGTACCAACATCTAAAAGTTTTGTTTTTTTATTAATCTTATAAAACTTTGTTAAAATTTTATAAATTTCATCTCTTTTTTTTTTGGTTAAAAATGAATATAAAAAATTTAAATTTAAAAAATTTCTACCATAATTTATTTTAATTTGAGAGTTTCTCACTTAAATTTTTTCTTGCTCTAAATCTTTTATTGAAATGAATTTAGAAGATAAATCCTTATTATTTTTTTTAATCTCTTCAAAAAAATTCCAAGCTAAAACTAAAACTGTTGGATCTTTTAATTTAACATCTTTTTTTGATAAAATTTTAATATTTACTCCAGGCAAATATTTTCCATGTTTAAGATGGTTGTCCTCAATAATATAATTTATTTCATCCTTAATGTTAAAAAAATTCAAAGCCGTTGTTGCTTTTGCAGGTGCTCCATAACCAATAATATTTTTATTTTTAATTTTCAAAAGTTTTAGATTTTCTAAGACTTGTTTTTTTAAATTCTGAATTTTTTTACCAAAGTTGATGTAAGTAGATAATTTTTTTAATCCATATTTTTCTTCATCTTTAATCATATTTTCTACTGAAACATCAATTTTCATATCTTTATTTTGAGAAACATAAACTCTTATAGATCCTCCATGCGTATTTATTCTTTCTACTTTAAAAATAAAAAGATCCAGATCTCTTAAGAACTTATTTAATGTAAATAAAGACCAATAATTTGTATGCTCGTGATAAATATTATCAAAAGTAAGGTCTTTAATTGTATTAAGAAGATATTGGACTTCTATAATTATTTTTCCCTCAGGTTTAATTAATTTTTTCATTGACTCTGCCATTGATTTTAAATCATCGGCGTGCGCGAATACGTTTGATGCTAAGAGTAAGTCTGCGCCATTTTTTATAGGATTCATTGCCTTTTCATTTAAGAAGCCGTTAAATGTATTAATTCCATTGTTGTTTGCTATTTCTGCTAAATTTTTTGCAGGCTCAATACCTTGGATATTCTTATAGCCTAGATCTAAAAAGGGTTTTAATCCTACACCGTCATTACTCCCAACATCTATTATATAAGCATCTTTATCTAGATTAAATTCTTTAACATATTTTTTTGCTGCTAACTCAAAATGTTCTCTAAAAGTTTTTGTTGTTGAAGATTGATATAAATAATTTGAAAACATTTCTGTACTACTAACAGAAACAGATAATTGGCAATTAAAACATTCCTCACAAACATTTAGCTCAAGTGGGTATGTTTGTGCTTTTTCTTTTTCATTGTTTAAAAGATTATTTGCAAGTGGCTGATAACCTAAGGAAAGAACTCTTTTAAGTTTTTTTGATCCACAACATCTACAATTAAACTTGTATATAGAACTAAGTAAATCTTTTTCAGCATCGTCAACAAACTTATAAGGTATTGTGTGAGTTATTCCGTAATTTTCATGCTCTCTTTCTCCTCTAACTAAATTTAAAAAAATTGTATCTTCTGTAAAAACCATCGTGTGAGCCACATTAGGTTGAGTTACAATCATTTCTCCCTCATTTACAACATGTGTAACTTTAGTGGCATTTTCATCAATTAAATCTTTGTAAATACTTATAAATTGACCTTTTATAAGAAGACATTTTTGCTCTTGCACAGGATGGAAATGATTGGCTCTCATTGTGCCTTTTTTAGACTCGATATAACCAATCATATTTATAGGTTCTGGTAAATCATAATTGCTAATTTTACCTCTATCATCAATGAATTCTCTTACTCCACCAAAAGTATACTCTAAATTTTTATCAAACTTTTCATAAGACCACTTTGTAATCATTTCCTGAATACAAGTTTCTAAATTGTTAACAAAATTAAAACCGGTTTTAAGTAATTTTTTATTTGAAAGTGTGTATCCCTTGTTAGGAACTTCGTCATCAGTTTCACTAATTTCCATTTTAGGATTAATTCTTTTACATATTTCAGCCACCTGTTTAACAGTGGTATTTTCCTTAGTGAGATTATAAATACCACTTTCAAATTTTTCATTTTCTTCAACAAATTTAAAACATCTAGCCACATCAATTAGTGGTACTAAGCTTTTTAATTGAACACCTCCACCAAACAGCTTCAATTTTCCATTCTGAGATGCAATTTTTGAGAATAAATTTGGCATTATATTTATTCTCATTGTATCTGTTGAAAAACCGTAAACAGAACCCAATCTAAAAATGGCATATTTTTTGCCGGATTTTATAATTTGATTTTCATTTTCGACCTTGCTTGATGAGTAAGCAAGAAATGTGCTTGTTTTTTCAGTTTCGTCTATGTCTTTTTTAGGTTCTTTTAACCCCTCAAAAACTACATGCGTTGAAGGAAATACTATTGTAGCGTTTTCATTCATTGATTTAAGAACATTTTCAGTGCCTACAATGGCTACTTTTTTAATCTTTTCATCTTGCTGTTTGTCAGAGTCTTTTTTAACATATGCCACATCTGTAATACCTGCTAGATGATGAACTACATCTGCTCTTTGAATATATTGTTTAATGTCATCATGATTTAAAATATCTGCTTGTATAAATTTAATTTTTCTTCTTTTTAATTCATTAACTCTTTCAGATACAAATCTATTATCAATCCCAACAACTTCGTACTTCCAACTAAAACCAGAATATAGCTTACATAATTCTGTTCCTATGTAACCCAATGCACCTGTTATAACTATTTTTTTTTTCATTTAATAAATTTTCCTATTATAATTTCCTTTATCACCGAAAAAATATGATACCATCTGATTTTTTTACCTTCTGAAATTGGTCTTCCATTATAATTTATTGGCACCTCATAATAATTTTTTGAATTTGATATAATCTTTGAAAGAATTTCTGCATGCTGCTCAAAACCATTGGTTTTTAATTCAGAAGCTATAATTAAATTTTTTTTGAAACACAAGTAACATGAATAAATATCCATAAATGTTGTGTTATATAGAAGGTTAAATATTATAGTTATTATCTTATTACCTATCTTATTATAAAAGTTATGAGACTTTGTGTACCTGTCATATGAAAATCTAGATCCAAGGATTACATCGGCATCAAATTCAATAAAAACATTTATGAATTTAATTATGTCTTCAGGATCATACTCTAAGTCAGCATCTTGAAAAATAATATAGTCCCCTGTAGCAGTTTCAATTCCTATCTTAACAGCTCCTCCTTTTCCTATATTTTTTTCGTTAGAAATTAATTGATCATACAAGTGAGAATTAGCATTTAAAATATTTTTTGTATCATCAGTAGATCCATCATCCACAACAATTACTTCATAGTTTATCTTGTCGCTCTTAGTAGTATTTACTCTATTAAGAACCTTTAAAATAGTTTTATCTTCATTATAAGCTGGAATAATAATAGATAGTTTTTTCATTAAATATAAGTATTTTAAAAAAATGATTAAATTTTTTAAAATTTCGTTTCTATTTTTTATATTTTCTTTGATGGTTATATTTTCTTTGGAGTTATTTGCAAGATTTAAAAAACCATCATGGCACATAAGTGATCAAGAAATTGGTTGGAAACTCAAATATAATTTTTTTCATACTTATAAAAATTATGATCAGGATGGAAATTTATATTATTCAAAATTTATAACTAACGAAGATGGTTTGAGAGTTTATGGGAAAGAATATAGTAATTTAAAAATCCTAATAATTGGAGATTCATTTACAGCTGATCCTTATGCTGGGAATGATGAAATGTGGTTTTCTCATTTATCTAGAGAAATTAAAGAATATACAAATAAAGATGTTACTATTTATGCTGGAGGTGGAGGTGGCTATAGCACACTTCAAGAATTTTTACTTTTAAAAAAAATTAATAAAAAATACGATTACAATTTTTTTATTCTTCAATTTTGTAGTAATGATTTTGGAAGTAATTTATTTGAAGCAGAAACTTCTGGAAAAAATTTTAATCAATTTTTTAAAAGACCCTATTTGGGTAAAAATGAAAAAATATTTTTTTATGATAGTTTTTTTGCAAATTTATTTAAAACTAAATTAATTGGAGAGTCTAGGTTATTTAATAAAATATTATTTTTATTTTCAAGTTATAAAAAAAATAAACCTATCAATAATATTAATGCAAGTTTAATTGAAAAAAAATCTATCGATATTACAAACATCCTTCTCTTAAAAATAAGAAAATTAGTAAAATCTGATAATGCTTATATGGTAAATTGCGACAATAGTTCAAATGGTCCAAATAAATATTGGAAATTAATAGCTAAAAATAATAATTTCATACCATTAGATCTACCTAATAAAGAGATTGATAAAGCTTTGAAAAAAAAAGAAAATATTTTTTTTAGTGATCTTGGTCATTTCAATAATTATGGTAATAAAATATATGGTAAGGCTTTATTTAAACAATTAAAAACTTATCAAAATTTTAATTTTTAACTTCTTTAAAAAATTTGTAATTTAATACTTCTTTATATATCTTAACATCGTTATAAGGATGACAATTTTTTTCGGTCCAACAAAGATTTTCTGTATTTTGTGGATAATACCCAAAAAACTTTCTTTTTTCTAATTTCACTTTAGGTGCAGATTTTTTTAAAAAAAATATAGATCTATTGTTAATTTGAGTAAAATTTTCAAAAATTGAGATTTTTAAAAGAATAATAATTAGAAGTATATTAAAATATTTACTAAAATCATAAACAACCACTTTTTTTAAATCTATAAGCAAAATAAAAATAGCTGGGATTACCAGTAAAAATAAATTTTGACCTAATCTTGGGTTGGGACTAAGCAAAATCCATATTACAAAACTTATAATAAAAAATAAAAAAGGTGCAAAAATTGAAAAATTTATATTTGATAATTTATTTATTGAGATATCCTTTTTGAAAGTTAATAAAACAAAAAGCATACCTAGAGAATAAAATAAAATTAAAAAGATAACTTCTTTTATAAAGATTGTTTTTAATAATACATTTTGTTTTGATTGAATAAGATGAATTATAAGTTTTAATGGCTCTAAATAAAGAACAAAAATAACAAATATTAAAGATAGAGTAAGTAATATTGCCTCTCTTTTTGTAAATAGTAGATTTAAGAATTTTTTAAAATTCATTATTAAAATTAAAAAAATAACTATAAGTCCAATAAGTAATAATTGATATTCAGTAATAAAATTCAAAAAAGAACTAAAAATAATACTATTATAAGTCTTAATTGAAACTACAATATCTTCAATTGAGCTTGTTCGCCACGAAAAGTTTAAACATGAAGATCTTATAGGGTAAAAAAAACAAGAGGTAATTATTAAATTTCTTAAAATCCAAAATAAGAAAAATAGTAATGAAAAAATATTATTCTTAAAAATTTCTAAAAAGTTTTTTAAGAAAATTTTGTACTTAATGATAACTACAAAAAATAAAAATACTACTAATAATACAGCCGTTGGCTTAGTCGAAATTGTATAACTTAAAAATATTAAAAATAAAAAAATTTTATTTTTAATTTTATCATCATAAATATCTCCATGAAAAATAATTTTTACACCATAATAAAAAACGAAATAACAAAATATTGAAAAATAGATATCTACTAATGAAATTGATAACTCAGCATATCTGTACCAAAGTGGAAACGTAATTAGACCAGAAATTGCAAAAATATTATCAATAGAATTTTTATTTTTAATCTTTTCATAAATAAAAACAAAAAAAAGTGAGAATAGTATTGTTGAAAAGCTACTAACTAAATTAAAAAGATTATTATGCCATAATATAGCAGCAATATAACTATAAGAAGTAGTTAAGCCATATCTCATATGTAGATTTGCTAATCCAAAAATAATTTTATCACTTTGGATAATTACTTGATATGGAACATGGTAAAGTCCTGAGTCATAACCAAAGTCAATGTAAGTGCTAAGAGGAGAAAAAATTAATGCCAATAATAACACTTTTTTTATGTTATTTTTAATTAAATTTCTAAAATTTATTAATGTGTAAAAAAAAATAAAAAATAAGATAATTAAAAAAAATTTATTATGTAAACCAACAAAAAAATTGGAAAATAAATTTAATAATGTAAGAAAAAAAATACCAAAAAAAACTATTTCAAAAAAACTAAATTTTGCTGAAATTTTTGAATTAATAAAAATTTTTTGAAAAAAAAAACCAAGTGAAAGAAACAATGTTAAAAGAAAAAAAATTAAAAAAAAGCTAATTAACATCTTTTGTTTTTTTATTAAATAATAAAATATATAGCAAAATATATACAGCTAAAGTTATAAATATCATGTTTAGCGATTCATATAACTGATAAAAACAAAAAGGAGCGATGTTTATAAGAAAAATATAAACTTGCGAAATTCTAGTATTAAAATTTTTTATCATATAATGATGTAAGTGTTTTTTGTCAGGAGAAAATGGGTTTTTTTTTTTAAAAATTCTATAAATAAACAATCTAAGCATATCTAGCCCTGGCATAGACATGATTAGAAAGATTTCCTCAGTGGATATCTTACTGGTAAAATTATTTTGTATAATAAAAATAGATGATACCAAAAAGGAGACAAAATAAGCTCCAGAATTACCAATAAATATTTTCCCATTATAATTTAAACAACAAAAAATAAATAATGGAATTAACAAAAGACTAGAAAATAAATATAATTCTAGTCTAAAAATAAAAATAAAAAAAATAAATACAAAATATGGCCCTAGCTGTAAATTTATTCCATCATACATATTTGAGGCATTAATAAATAATAAAAAGCACAAAATTGTTAAATATATCCCATAATCATGGGTATAAATTTCATAATTTATAGAGCTAAAAAAAATACTTTGAATAATTAAATCATTATTAAACTTTAATAAAAAGAAAGTTAAGATTATTAATATTAAAAATTTTAAATAAGCATTTAAGTTTTTTTTATCATCATAAATTCCCATAAACATTATCAAACTAGAAATAAGAAAAAGATTTATAAAATTTGATTTTTTAATAAAAAAACTTTTTAAATTTGTATCAAAAAAATCTGGAATAAAAATTACAAATATAAATATGAAAAAAAAATTTATATAGATAATTATCCCTCCAATTAAAGGAATTTTTTTGGAATGAATTTTTCTTATTTTGTCTGGATAATCGTATATGTCTAAAAGCTCAGATATTTTTTTATAATTTAAAACTATTAATAAATTTAAAATTATAGATAATAGAATTAAAATCATATTTTATTTTGAGAAATATTTTTATATATTTCTCCTAAGAAAAAACCTAAGGATAAAAAATAACATATTGATATCCAATTGTTAAAAAAACTACCGGTTGGAACTAATGGCCAAAAATTTATAAAAACACCTAACAAAAAACACTTAAAGTGATTGCTTAATTTCTTTCTTATTTTACGAAAAAAAATAATTGTAAAAATTTTATAACTTAAAAAAGTAAAAATAGTAAATATAAAAAGAAAACCTATTATCCCTGTCTCAGCTAAAAGTTGCATGTAAGTGTTGTGAGGATGTGTTGTACAACTATAGATATCTTTATATTCAGGTTTTTTACATTCATATCTAAAATTTTTTATACCTATCCCGAATAATGGATTATTAATAAATATTTTAAATGCAGATATAAAATGACCTTGATGGCCTAAAGAAAAAATATTTATTTTTAACTTCTCTTTAATAAATAAATAAATATTTTGGAAAAATTGATCATTTTTATTTAATTTATTTAATTCATCTTTTTTTAAAATTTCTTCATCTTGGTTCAAATGAATAATTTTTTCAGTTATATTAAAAAAAGTATTATCAACGATTCTTTTTTTCAAATTTGGATTTGAAAATACAAAAACAAAAATTAAAAGAAAAATTAAAATCAAATTAACTTTTCCCTTTAAATTAGTTTCATAAGTAAAGAAAAAAGTTATTAAAAATAAAATAGATAGTGCTATTGATGATCTTTCTCCTGAGATTATTATTAGAAATAAAAAAACTATTGATAACAGATAATATTTTGCTGATTTTTTATTTAAAAAAACAAGCCCAAGGTATATTGGTAAGATTTTTTCTACATAACTTCCTAAAACACTTTCACTATAAAACAATCCAGAGATTCTGTAGTCAAAAGGTACATTCCACTGATTATAAATAAGTGAAAAATTTTGTTCAATATTGATTTGATTAAAATTCATTCTTAATAAATCAAAATTAAAAAAATGTATTAAGTAAGCGTGAATTGATAAAGTTATTAATGTTAAAGTAAGAATTTTAAAAAATATTTTAGAAAATTTTGGATTTAAATTATAAATATAGCAAATCAATAAACTAAATAGAACATATCTAATATAAAAAAATGATCTTAATATTGAATGAAATTCTTCACTATTAATTATAGATTTTAAAATTAAATAAATGCAAAAAAGTATTAAGAGTTTTACAATCCAATAACTATAAATAATCTTTAATTTTTCTTTAACAGAAATATATAAAAAAAAGATTGCACAAAAACTTGCTATCAAATCTGCTATAAATGCTCCAGCTATTAAAGCAGCTGGTACAAGTGAAATTAAATAAGATAAGTATTTAATTTGATTATTCGTTAAAATATTTTTTTTAATATTTATCATGTGAAAATATATATTTTATATATATTTAATGCTAATAATCGACAAAAAATATGACTAATTCAATTGTTATGAACAAAAATATTTCAATACTATTAGTTTTGTTAGTAATTGGATCTTGGGTTCATCAATGGATTTCGATAGGTACATTTATTTCTTTAGATTTTAGTAACTTTAGTTTTAGTTTTAAGTGGTTACTAAGTAACAGAAATCTTTTGATTTTAATTTTACCATTAAATTTCATTTTGTTTTTTTTCTTAATAAAGAAAAAAAATAATAATTTAATTATTTTTTTTATTTTATTTTTAAGTTATTTGATTGGTACAATTAATTTTCAAATTAACTTATTTTCTTCAGATGTTTTTAAAAATGAAGCTATAAATATTTATGGAAGTTATGAAAATTATTTTAAAAAACAATTAAAATGGCATTTTACTTTTTCTTTAAATCTACTCTGTACAATTTTAATCTTAAGTAATTTAAAATCATTAGTTTTAGATAATAGTTATAAAATTATTATTTTTATAAGTTTGTCTTTTCTTTTTTTAATTTGTTTTTTGGTTTTTTTTCAAAAAGGAAACCTTTATACAAATCCAACCTATAACTTAAATATATTTGGAAGTAATAAAATTATTAATAGCAATGGATTATCAAGAGGATTAATCATAATTTTTATTTTTCTATTTAGCGGATTATTATTAAATTCAAAAAAAATTAATTTTTTCTTAATTTTTCCCTCTTTTTTATTAAGTTATTTAATCATTGCAAATGAAGGAAGGCTAAATTTTATATCTCTACTAGTTGCAATTATATTATTTTTATTTTTATCTTCTTTCTCATTTAAAAAAAAATTTTTTATTTTTACTTTAATATTTTTAATTCCATTGTTAACAAATATTTTTGTAAAAACTGTTGTATTGAAAACTCTTGACGGTACTAATCCACTAAATGTTGATTTAAAAGAATACATAAGTGATCTTAAAAAAAATAGATTGTTTAGTTTACAAGGCGAAATACGTGGAGATTTGAAAGAAATAGTTAATTTAAATACAGGTTTGCCTGATAAGTGCTACTATATACTCAATGACAACAGTGCATTTGTTTCAAAATTAAACGCTTTGACAACAGGCAGAATAAAAAAATGGCAGTGTGGATTAAACTTAGAAAATGATTTTATCTTTGGTAACGGCCCAGAGTATGACAGGAGAATTTTAATCGGTGTAAAAAAAAATTTGTTAATCCAAGGAGAGGATATTGCAAATGGGGCAATATATGCACTAATTTGTGGAGGTATTGTTGGTTTATGCTGTTACTTATTAATCTTATTTAAATACTTTAATATGTGCATCCATCTTTTAATTTTAAAAAAAAAGAATTATTTAATTAATGATTTATTTTTTTTAAGCTCATTCATAACAGTGGGTTACCTAGTTGGAAGAAGTTTATTTGAAAATAGTTTTTCTAGTTATGGAATAGATTTGTTAATTTTTATTCCATGTTATGTTTTTATATTTGAAAGATTTAACATGTCAGAAAATAACTATCGAAATCCTTAATTTTTTTTTTCCAAAATTTAGTATTAAATTTTACTCTATCTGGTTTATATTTTTTACTTAAATTAATATTTACTTTATTAATAGCCTCTTGATAATTTCCAAAATTTATAGGTATTAAATTTTTAGTGTAAAAAAATTTCTTAATTACTTTTTGTTTTTTATCATAAAATATTTTTGTATTTAATGACAAACACTCCAAAGTAAACATTGAAAATATATTTTCTGGTGTGGCAAATGTGAATTTTGATTTGTGAATTAATTGGTTTGTTTTTTTTTTTGATACTAAATTTAAATTTTTTACATTATTTTCATTCAAAAAATCTCCTATAACAATAACTTTATATTTCTTTGAAACTTCTTTTAAAATATTGTTAAAAATTTTTTTCTTTTTTAACGAATGATCTCTGTTGTAATAAATAAAATCAATACTAATTCTTTTTTTTTTAACATTTTTCATAGTTAGTTTGGTGTAATAATTTATTTGAAAATCAAAAATACATTTTTTAATTTTTCTTTGTGGTATTATTTTTTTTAACAAACTTGTAGAAAATAAAAGTTTGTCTTTTCTTAAGAATAAAAAAAATAATCCAATTTTATATAAAATTGGAAAAAAATATTTTCTCAATATTTGAGAAATATTTCTCACTTCTGAGTTATATAAAGATCCAGTGATTGGTCCAAATGATGTGCCTGGGGGTGAGAAAATAAAAACAATTACATTCCATAAAGGATTAAAATTTAAATATATAATATTCTTTTTTTCAAAATATTTTTTCCATAACCATAAAATTCCTATGATTGGATATAAATATTTTTCAAATAAGTTTAGATTAATTTTTGCTTTCTTCTTTAATTTAGAACTTGTTTTATATTTATTGTTAAAAAACTCATATTTTCTGTCATATGTTTTAATAATAATTTTTTTTTTATATTTTGATAAATATTCAATGAAAGTTCTGGCTAAAATACCTTCACCCCTGTAATTGTTAAAATCACAACACCAAACATAAGTTTCATTACTCTTTTTCATACTTAGAAATTTTAAATTTAGTTAAACGAAATGTGATTAGTGAAAAAAAAATAATTATTAAATCTTTTAATATTCTTAATGTTCTCCTCTTTGTTTCGCTTCTAAGTCTCCAAAGAAATTCTAAACCTATTTTTTCAAATATAACAGGGCATTTTTTTTCATATCCAGAGGCAATAGACAAACCTCCCCCAATACAAATAATTTTTCCAAAATTAAATTTTGATTTTATTTTTTGAGCAAGTAGTTCCTGTTTTGGTGTTGAAAGAGTAAGTAAGATTAAGCTATTTTTATCAATACTTTTAATTTTTTTTATTAAATCTTCAGGTACTCCAAATGGCAAACTTGTAAAAGTTACATCCAATAATTTAAATTTTTGATTTAAAAATTTTTTGTCTTGATCATGTAAATTTCCTATCACATGTATTTGTTTAAATTTTTGATTTAAATGAATATTCTCTAACAAAACATTTCCTGCAATTTTTTTAATTTTTCTGTTAAAAAATTTACAAAAAATTCCATCTGACCAATAGGTAAAATCATCCTTATTTTTTAATTTATTTGATGCTAAGTTTGATGTCATTGCCAAATTAAAAGCTGAAAATATATATAGTTCATCGTTATTAATTTTATTATTTAAAATATCAATGTTATCTATTATTTGAATCTCAAATTTAGGAGATCTACTAAAAATATCTTTGAATATATATAATGAATATTTAGGAAATGAAATTAACGTTCTATTTATAAGTCTAGGATTTTGAATTACTCTGAACAGCCATTCTAAACCAATATTTCTTATAATTTTATATGGTCTTAAAAAATTACCAGCATAGTAATCGAATACTGCACCAATATTAAATATAAATTTAACATGTAATTTATCTTTATTTTCAAAAGACCATTTTTCTTGTTTTGGGGCTGTCATTCCAACAAATAAATAATCAGGATTAAATAAATTAATTTTTGATATAATTTTCTCATTTTCTTCATTAGAAAATTTTTCCACAAATGGAGGTGAGTAAGTTTCAATTAAACAATTCTTATTTTCTTGATTTAATCTACTTTTTATTTTTAAAAGATTACTTTCTGTGCTACCAAGAAAAAAAAACTTCTTTGGTTCTTTAGAAGATATTATTTTTTCAAATAAATCATATCCGGTAATCCTATTAATTTTAATCATTTTTTTTAATGTCAAATAAATACTAATTCCAACTCCATCAATTAGATTTAAATATGCATGGGAAAGAGCATCTTGAAATTTTTCATCTTTTTTAGAAATAACAAATGAATGAGGATTCATGCAATTTATTATCTTTGTATTATTATCTTTCTCATCCTCAATTATTTTACAAAACAAATCATTAATATTTAAATTTGATAAACGATAATTAAAAAAATTTAAAAACTTCATTTGTAAATATAATTTTTACTAAAAATTATTTCATAATATTTTTCTTCTTTTATAAAAATTTTAAGAAAATACTTAATGATCTCTTTTATTCCAGACTTTATTGAAAATTTAAAATTATCTTTAATTGAAAAAAAAGTAGGATTTGTTGATATCCCACCCAGAGCATGAACTGAAACGATATTATTTACTTTTTTTATACCATAAGTGTACTTATTATCTCTCATCCATATTCCATCAGACAAAATTTTAAAATTTTCATTATAAAAAATAATTTGATTGACTGGGGGACGGACGAAAGAAGGATGAGAAAGAAAATTTTTTTTTTTAAAAATCTTATCTTTTATTAAAAATCTTTTATTTTTATATTCCAATATTGTTTTAAAATTTAAACATTTGTTCTTATATAAATTAATAAATCTTTTAATAATTTTTATTGAATCTTTTGAATATAAGTAATCGCCACTATTCAAAAAAAATAAAAAATAATCTTGAGTATATTTTAAACCTATATTCATGGCGTTATAAATTGACTTATCTTTTTTAAAAATAAATTTGGTATAATTTTTTTTGTATAATAAAATCTTACTATCATAATTTTTAGAAACAATTAAATGAAGATCTGGTTTTACATATTGAGAATTTATTGATTTTATTGTTTTTATCAAATTATAAGTGCAACCAGCATGCACGGTAACTATAGCTATTTTGTTTTTCATATTAGGAATTTATTTTTTTAAATTCTTCATATGTCTTTATAATCCCATCTTTTAATTTTACTGAAGGCCCCCACCCAATTTTTTTCATTATACGATTACATAAAAATTTTCTCATCGTTCCATTTGGCTTAGATTTATCAAATTCTATCTTGCCTTTGAAACCTACAATATTAGAAATAATTTTTGCTAAATTCTTTATTGTATACTCCTGTCCTGATCCAATATTAATATGATTGATATTATTGGATAGAATTTTTTTATATCTCTGTTTTGATAATTTAAGTATTAAAATTACAGCTTCAGCTAAATCTTCAGAAAACAAAAATTCTCTTTTTGCTAGACCATTTCCCCATACTTTAATTGATTTTTTTTTCTTTATTTTAGCATTATGAAATCTTTTTATTAAAGCTGGTATAACATGACTATTTAACCCATGATAATTATCACCAGGACCATACAAATTAGTTGGCATTAAACATCTAAAATCTGTTCTGTAATTATATTGCATATTATAACTATTACACATTACCAAACCTGAAATTTTTGCTACTGCATATGAAATATTAGTTTTTTCTAATTCTCCACTTAATAAATAATCTTCTTTAATTGGCTGTTTTGAATATTTTGGATAAATACAACTAGATCCAAGAAAAATTACCTTTTTAACTTTGTTTTCAAAGCTACTATTTATTAAATTATTTTGTATCATCAAATTTTCGTAAATAAAATTTGCTTGATACTTATTATTAGCATAGATCCCTCCAACTTTTGCAGCTGCAATTATAACTATTTCTGGTTTATTTTTTTTAAAAAAATTATTTACTTTAATTTGTTTTGTTAAATCCAATTGACTTCTGGTCCTTAGAATAATTTTGCTAAATCCTTTTTTTTTTAATGAATTAACTATCGCAGATCCAACCAGACCTCTATGACCAGCAACATATATTTTGCTAGTTTTTCTCATCTATATTTTTTATTCGAAACTGATTATAGGCCTCATTAAAATCATTTTTAACCATTTCTTTAACAAGTTGGTCTAAAGAATATTTTGGTTTCCATTTAAGTTCTTTCCTTGCTTTAGTTGAGTCACCTAGAAGATTTTCTACATCCAGTGGTCTAAAATATCTCTTGTTAACTGAAATTATTTCGTTCCCCTCTTTTATCTTACAATGTTTTGATAATTTTTTATTTATTTTGTTTACAATTCCTTTTTCTTTCAATCCTTTACCTTTCCATTTTATAGTAAAACCCATCTCTTTTGCAGTTTTCTCAACAAATTTTCTTACACTACATTGAAAATCGGTTGAAATTACAAAATCATCTGGTTTTTTATGTTGCAAAATTTTCCATTGCATTTCTGCATAATCTTTAGCATGTCCCCAGTCCCTTAAAGATTCTAAGTTTCCCAGTAAAAGCTTTTTTTCAAGTCCAAAATATATTTTAGATAAAGTAGTTGTAATTTTTCTTGTTACAAAAGTTATACCTCGTCTAGGAGATTCGTGGTTAAACAATATTCCATTGGATGCAAATATGTTATATGCTTCTCTATAGTTTCTAGTAATCCAATATCCATATAACTTTGAAGTAGCATATGGTGATAATGGATTAAATTTACTTTTTTCACTTTGTTTTTTTTGACTTATCATTCCATAAAGTTCTGAGGTCGATGCTTGATAAAATTTTATTTTTTTTTTGTTTCTTAGTGACTTTATTATTTCAAGAATTCTCAATGGTCCCAATGCATTTACATTTGATGTATATTCTGGAATATTAAAACTTGTACCAACATGAGACTGTGCAGCTAAATTATAAATTTCATCAGGTAATATACTTTCTATTATTTTACTTAAATTTGATGCATCAGATAAATCTCCATAATGCAAAAAGAAATTTCTTTTTTTAACATTTGGACTTTGATAAATGTGATCAATTCTTGAGGTGTTAAAGGAAGAACTTTTTCTAATTATTCCGTGTACAATATATTTTTTTTGGATCAAAAATTCAGATAGATAAGATCCATCTTGTCCGGTAACACCAGTTATTAATGCAATTTTTTTTTTCATTTAACCAACTTTCCAGTTATCTTTTTTTTTTTCAAAGTCATTAAGTTTATTAGATAATTCATGTATAGCATTTTCTCTATCTTTTTTAATAAAACTTAATCTGATTTTACCTTTGTTAATAAGATCTTTTCTAACTTCAATATTCAATATTTTTTGAATTTTATCAGCTAATTCTTCACTAGAATTGGGATCTACATATAAAGCTGCATCAGATGTTTGTTCTGATAAATGATTAGAATATATAACGGGTAATTCATTTGCCCAAGCGTCCAATGGAGGTATATTAGTCGGTCCAAAATAAGTTGGCATTACTAATGCAACAGCATTTTTATATACATATTTTATTTCCTCGTTCGACAAAAAATTAAAAATTTTTACATTATTGTGCAAATTTAATTTATTTATCTTTTTTTTAATATTTCCTAAATTGCCTTTATCTTTTCCACAAAAAACAAAATTTAAATTAATATTTTTCTTTTTTAAAATATCTATTGCTTCTAAAATTCTTATATGATTTTTATGTTCCCAAAATTGAGCAGGATAAAAGAAAAAATTTTCTGGAAGTGATATTTTTTTTTCATTAATCTCATTTTCTTTTGAGTTAATTAATGGAGATGGTCCATTAGGAATCGATATTATTCTATTTTCATCTTTAGAAAATTGATTAGAAATCATTTTTTTTAATTTCTCTGACTCTGTAATAATAATTGTTGCAGGCCCTACACATCGATTTAATATAAGCTCTCTTAGATGATAACTATTATATGCTTTAACTTCGCTAAATTCTGGAAAATCTCTATGACATAAATCATAAACAGTTAAAGCATAATTTAATCTCTGCAGATAAAATGGCTTTGGAGAAGGTGTAACAAAAAATACAAAATCAATATTTTGTTTTATAAGATTTTTTTCAAAAAAGGTATGTAATTTAAATTTACTCTGAAAAAATGATCCTAATAAACTATAATTTAAAAAAGCAAAAATTTTATCAAATATATTGTCTCCAACATTTACAAATTTTAAACCAAGATTTTCTAATATTTTTGAGTTTTCTTTATGATAATTGAAAATTATTATTTCATGTCCTCGATCTTTCGATGCTTTCTGCAATGTCAATATTAAATCAACTGACATAGCAAAGCCTCCTCCGGCTGAAATTTTATTCTCCAATATAGCTGCTATTTTCATTCAATTTCTTTTTAAAATATACAATCCAAACCAATCTTTATTTGAAATCTTACTGTATTTCATCCACTTAAAAATATTAATTACAGAAAATTTATTTTTAAATATTTTTTTAATCTCATATAAAGTATGTAATCTAAGCTCGTGAATTTCATAAAATTTTTCAATTAATTTATTATTTTTATTTATTATCATTTCAAACTCTACGTTAAATAATTTTTTATATTTTATAAAAAATGGTTTTGTTTTTCTTGTAATAATTAAGTTTTTATTTTTTATAATTTTAATTTTTTTTTTTGGTTTATCTGAAATAACACCATTCAAATGAATAAAGTCAAAAATTATAATCCCATTTTTTTTTAAATTTTGATAAGAATTCCTTGCTAAAATTTTTAATTCATTTTTTTGTTTTAGAAAGTTTACAACATGAAATAATAAAATTATGACATCAAATTTTTTATTTGAGGTAAATTTTTTAAGATCTTTTTGAATAAATGTAATTTCATTTTTTGAATTTTTTTTATTAGCTATTTCAATCATTTTTTTACTTGTATCCAAAGCTGTTATACTATGTCCTTTTTTTTGTAATTCAAAAGCATGGCCTCCAGATCCACAGCCTAGCTCAAGTATTCTTAATTTTTTACCGGCATACTTGTTGATTATCTTTTCAATATAATTAGCTTCTTTTTTATATGATTTATTTTTGTATAGAACGTCATAGTATTTCGCATATTTGGAAAAAATTTTTTTCATCTAAACCATATTATTTAAGCAATCAGAAATGTACTTAATATCCTTTTTATTTAAATCTACACCTGAGGGTAAATAGAATGAATTAAATGCAATTTTATTAGCTTTTGGACAGTTATTTTTTTTTTTATTTTTGTTAAATTTTTGTAAATTGTAAGGGATAAACATTTTTCTTGTTTCGATTCCTTTTTTTAAAAGTTCTTTCATTAATTTTTCTATTTTATAAGAGTTAAAACTAGGAATACTTATACAATACATCCAATATACATTTTTTATATTTTTTTTTGTTAAAGGTAGTTTTATCATATTATTTTTTTCTAAATATTTTTCATAAAGTTTTGCTATTTGAATTTTTTTACTAATAATAGAATTGATTTTAAACATTTGAGCACATCCCAATGCAGCTTGTAGATTGGTCATTCTATAATTATATCCTATATCTGAATGCATAAATTTATTTTTTTTGCCGAACGCTAACTCTTTAAGATTTTTTGCTTTTTGAGCAAATCTTTTTGAATTGAATGTGATCATACCACCTTCACCAGTTGTAATAATTTTATTTGCATAAAAACTAAAACAACCTGCGTCACCAATTGATCCAACTGGCTTTCCATTATACATGGCTCCATGAGCTTCGGCACAATCTTCTATTATTTTCAATTTATATTTTTTTGATAATAATAATATTTTATTCATATCAACAGGATGTCCAAACAAATGAACTGCTAAAATTGCTTTAGTTTTTTTTGTGATTTTTTTTTCAATTAAATTTACATCTAAATTAAAAGTGTCATCCTCGATATCAATTGGTACAGGTTTTGCACCTATGTAAAGTATTGCAAAAATACTTGCCATATTAGTTAAAGTAGAAACGATAACCTCATCACCTTTTTTAATACCCAAGCTTACAAGAGCTAAATGCAAAGCTGTAGTCCCACTACTAACAGTTACAGCATGTTTTGATTTACAGAACTTAGAGAATTTTCTTTCAAATTCTGGAATATATCTTCCAAAAAATCCAGAAATTTCATTATTCTTTAAAGCAATATTTAAAAACTTTTTTTCAACCCTATCTAAGTAAGGTGTGGATACCCTATAGAATTTTTTCATTATATTAATTTTTCTTTAAGCCTGTAAGTATCAGACTCATACTCTTTTCCACCTCTTGGTCCTTTTGTGAACACTAAAAATTCACATTCGTCACTGACACCAACTAGAGCATGACTTTCCCAAGGTTCTGTAAAAACCAAATCACCTTTTTTCATCAATATTGACTTTTTTTTCTTTCCTTTAAATTGGGAGATAAGCTTTAATTTACCCGATAGAACATAATTCCACTGTATTGTTTTTTTATGGTAATGATTTCCTCTAACTGCATTTTTTTTTATGGTTATATAAGTTATTGCGTGTATTTTTTCTTTTTCAATAAGATCAACAATTTTTCCTCTTTTGTCTGAAAAAGCTATTTTATAATTAATTTTTTTCATTTGGTATAATCTTGGGTTTTGGAAGTGGTAATATAAATTTTCCTTTATTTTTAATAAATTTAGAGTTTTTTAAAAAAAAATCAGCATAATTCCAAGCTAAAAGTAAAGCATATTTACATTTAGTCTTTAAAAAAATATTATCAGGAATAATCTTGATATTGCTTCCTGGTGTATAATGATTAACTTTTGTTTCACTATTATCAGCAACTGCAAATATTATTTTAGAATTCATTCCTAAATAATTTAACATAGTATTTCCTTTTGCTGCAGCTCCGTATGCCCCAATAAGTTTATTTTTCGATTTTAAATTTCTAATCATTTTAAGTAATTTTAATCTTAAATTTCTTACTTTTTTTGAAAAAATACTATATTTTTTTAATTTTTTAACACCCCAATTTTTTTCTAATTTCAGGATATTATTTATTTTTCTAGAAACAGAGTAATTTGAATTTAAATGTGAAACATAAACTCTAAATGCTGGACCAGATCCACCAACTGGAAGTCTTTCATAATCAAAAATTTTTAAACCATGCTTTTTAAATAGATAATCTAAAGGTGTTATTGCAAAATAAGATAAATGCTCATGATAAATAGTGTCAAAATATAATTTATCTAGCATATCTTTTACATAAGGAAATTCCATTACAAATACACCACTTTTCTTATCTAATAAATTTTTTATTCCTTTTGTGAAATCATTTATCTCATGATTATGAGCGAATACATTTGTTGCTGTAATAATCTTAGCAAAACCATTTTTTTTCTTTATTTTCTTTGATAAATCATAATTAAAAAATTTTTTAATACATTTTAATTTTTTTTTTCTAGCATAATAAATTGCAGATGATGGCTCAACTCCTAACAAATTATATTTATTCTTTGGATATTGGTCTAAAGTTACTCCATCATTAGATCCCACATCAATAATTAAATCATTTTTTTTTGGATTGAATTTTTTAATTAATTTTTTCACCATTTGCCCATAAGTGATAATCACTGCTTTTGATGTTGAGGATAAGTATGCATATTTATCAAAAATACTTTTACTTGAAACAACGGTATCTAATTGAGAAAGCCCACAGTTCCTACATAGAACTACTCGCAAAGGATATTTCTTTTGTTTAAAAATATCTTTCTTTTTTACAAAACTATTTGATGGTGGCTGTTTTCCAAGATCTATATATCTTGAAATTTTTTTAGAACCACAAATTCTACATTTCTTTATTGCAAATGATTTAAAAAAAAATGACATTTTAAAGCTTTATATATTTGAATTTAATTTCAAGTTAAATCTTTTTTTTGTGTAAATAATAAATTTTTTTTAAAAAAACCTTTAATAATGGCTTTTTTTAAGACTACATTTTTTTATTTATTTAAATTGTTATTTTTAATTTATATCTTAATAAATATTAATTTTGATTTATTTTTTATAATAAAATAAATTTTCAAAAAAATTTATAGAACCTATAGAGTTATTTAAATGAAATATAGCTTGATTATTTTTAGTGTATTAATCATCTTATTATATTTAATGCTTGAAGCATTGAATTTTTTTGTTGCTGGTTTTCCATCTTACAAACATCCTAGAATTAATATATCTATTAATAATTTAATAAGTGATAAATCTCTTAAAATTAAAAATTATGATTATAAAGATTTTTTAAGGGTTTATTCTGAAGAATATAAAAAATTAAATTATACAGGAAGAATAAAAAGGATTGGCTGTGGTTCTCAAGAGAATGGAAAATATAATTTAATATTTAAAACTGACAAATATGGGTTTAGAGAAAATAAAGATGAAAGATATTCATATTCAGATGTAGTTCTAATTGGAGATTCTTTTACAATGTCAAATTGTATAAATAAACCTTATGATTTTAAGTCTCAGCTAGAAAAAGTAAATTCAAATAATTCATATTTAAATTTAGGTATACATGGAACTCAACCATGGCAACAATTAGCTATAGCCAAAAAAATATTGAATAATACTGATTTCAAAAAATTAGTTTGGATTTTTTATGAAATGAATGACTATGAAAATCCCAGAAATAATAATTTAGATACATATAATAAAATGATTTCTGATAAAGAAACGCTTAATAATAGTATTAATACAACTATTAATCTATGGAGTGATTTTTTGTCAGAGCCAGTAATAGAGAAAGATTATTTGGTTGAAGAAAAATATATACAAAAAAATTCTTTTTTAACAAAATTAAAAATTTTTTTTATTTATAAAACACGAGGTCTATCAACAATCACAAAATATTTTAAAACCTACCCTGAGTTACTAGATAAAGAGAGCTATAACTCTACTGTGAATGATATGTATAAATTTGCGAAAAATAAAAAAGTAAAAGAATTATATATTTACTACGTTCCAAGTTATATAAGATTATCCTACAAAAAATTTAATAATCATCCGCAAATAATTCAATTAAATAACTTAAAAAATAATGTAAAAAAAATTGCAGAAAATAATAATTTTAATTTTATAGATGGTGAAGATGCATTCAAAGATTTAAAAAATAAATTATCTATTTTTCATTATGAGCTACCTACGCATTATAATGAATTTGGTTATAAATTAATGGCTGAGGATGTTTTTAAAAAAATCAATATTAAAAAATAATATATTTATTTCATAAAATATTTAATTGATTGTAAAATTTTAATTTTATCTACAGATTTTTCATTAGCAAAGGACTCTACTGATTGTTGGCTGGCTAAAGATCCAAGAAAAAGTGAAAAATCAGCACCAAGTTTATTAAATAAAGCCATTGAAACCATACACAGCATTGCATCTCCTGCCCCAATTTTATCAACTACTTTATTTGCAAATGCTGGACATCTATAAAATTTTTTACTCTTTTTATCATGTAGAATTGAACCATGTTTTCCTTTGGTTACAATAAGATATTTACATCTAATTTTTTTTTGCATTTCAAGCATCAATTTTTCTAAAGGAGAGTATCTATTTCGCAAATCTTGCCTTAGCTCAGTTTCATTAATAATTACACAATTTGCATTCTTATATTTATTTATTGAATGATAACCTGTATTCGCAGCATTTACTTGGGTATTTAAAGCTAGAAAATTTGATTTACTACATATAGTTTTTGCCAACTTGTCTGTTATAAAACCATGGCCATAATCAGATACAATAACGATATCAAATTTTTTTATATTTTTGTTTAAAAAATTAATTGCTTTTTTTTCGTCTTCTTTTGTTAGAATGCTATCGTTAATCTCATAAGTTCCAAAAACTTTAATATTATTTACCTCATCTATATACTTAGTTTTTTTTACTGTAGGTGAGTTTTTTTTTTCTAAAAAATTTATTTTAATCTTATTTGTTTTTTTTTTTATAATTATATCCCTATAATTGTCGTTTTTACCTATCATACAATAAAGATTAATTTTATTTGTAAAATTATTTATATTATTTGCTACTGCCAATGAGCCACCAAAATATTTTTTTGTAAAAAATTTTTTATACATTATCATTGGATCTTTACCTGATTTTCCTAAAGCCTCACAAAAAATATATTCATCAATAATTGCTTCTCCAATAATAAGAATTTTTAATTTTTTAAAATCCTCAATTTTCTGTTTTAAGAAATTAAAATTATATCTTTCCTTTAATTTTTTTATAAAATTATTTTGGTTGTTTTCATGTACACCCAAATATTGATTAATTAGATTACTTGAACTAAAAACTTTTCCTGATGTAAAAAGAATTTTGCCACCATGTTTTTTTACTGTATTTGACTCTAAAGATATTTTTTTTGTAATATCTTTTTTAGATTGTTTATATTCTTGACCCTTAAAATAAATATATGGTTTAATAAGGTTAATTGCTTTAATAGCATCAGGAGAGTTAGAAATAGAAACATAATCAACAAATGATAATGAGGCTAATGTTTCAGCTCTTAAATTTTGATTAAAAGCAGGTCTATTAGGTCCTTTGTTAACAAACTTATCTGGAGTTAATGTAACTACTAGCACATCTCCCTTAGATTTTGCCTGTTTTAAATGAATTATATGGCCTGGGTGCAATAAATCAAAAACACCATGACATTGGACAATTTTTTTTTTTTTTCTTAAAACATTTATTATTTTAGATAATTTATCAAGTTCAATAATTTTCATTTTTTTAACTCTTTTATGAATAAACTCTTCCATTCTGAATTAACATTATATGCCTTATCATCAACAAAATAATCGTAAGCTGGTTTACCTAAATAAAGCTTATGATATTTCACTCCCCATTTTTTTAATTGCTTAATAGTAAAATTTTTATATTTTTTTTTTACTACACTAATATTCTCTTTGTAGGTAGTCATTCCTCTAGCA
The DNA here is from genome assembly GCF_965262185.1 of Candidatus Pelagibacter sp. Classification (GTDB taxonomy): domain Bacteria; phylum Pseudomonadota; class Alphaproteobacteria; order Pelagibacterales; family Pelagibacteraceae; genus Pelagibacter. The sequence goes on along the minus strand of NZ_OZ253498.1, from coordinate 1,088,879 downwards.
GTAAAAATTTTTACAGTATGACCATTATTATAAATTCTATTTATAAATGATATTGTTTTTTTTAATGGTTTTGATTTTTTATAAAAATTATGATGAGATCTACATATTACATTATCTAAATCAAAACAAAAAACTTTTTTTTTCATAATTTAAAAATATATAAATTCGTAATCTCCCGTGTATCCAAATTTATTAAAAAGCCATATCCATTCATCTTTTGAAAAAAAAGCGTTACACGTCAAAGCCCAGCATTGCATGTTAAAAAGTTGTTCAATATTTTCATAAGCCTCTACCATTAAATATTTTTGCTTTCCTATTCTTTCAAATTCTTTTAAAGATTGTTCAAGGTCATATAATCTTAAATTATGAAATGTTGCCAATGAAATTACTAAATCAAATTCATTTTCAACATATTTTGTTTTATTTTTTGCATCTAAAATATATAAATTATTCTTAACATCAGGATGAGAATTTTCTATAGCATATTTAGATATATCAAAACCTTCAACATGCAATTTTGGTTGTAACATTAAAAGTTCTTTTAACAAAAATCCTTTTCCACACCCTACATCTAAAATTTTAGAACCTTCTTTAAGATTATATTCTTCAATAAGATTTTGAGCAGCTTGTTTCCATCTTCCTGGTATATATTTATACCCTCCATAACCATATCTTCTATCACCATCCCAAAACTCTTTACCAAATTTTCTCGCAACACTCATACAATGAACTTTGTCGTCATTCATTCTTGCCAAACAATCTCTTTCTGTAGATTTATGAAGTCGTGTAACTATATTCATTAATTTTTTCATAAAATTATTTCCATGGTTTTTTCTTATTTAAAATAGTTTTCTTAACTCCCCACAAGTCATCTACTAAATCAATATCTGATTTTTTTCTTATAATAATCTCTTCAAGAGCAAAAGACATAATTCTTTTTTTATTAAGTATTTTTTTTAAATAATTATTTCTATTTTTTTTATTTTCTGGAAATTGATACAAGCTAAAAGCTACAATTCCATCAACATTATTCAAATCTTTTATAATCTCATTTAAAACTAAAAAAGAGTTTTTCATCTTATACTCAGCTGCGCTTAACATATAACTAAAATTTTTTATTTTACAAAATTCTCTTATAATCAAATTTTGGATTTTCTGTGGATAAAATTTTCCAAGAGCCTCTCTACTTGAGATGTACCCACGTAAAGTTAATTTTTTTTTCATATTTTAGGAAGTTTATAATTTATTCCTATTTTTGTTGCTGCTTTCATTGTAATTGGAGTAAAAAAATCTCCAAATTCTTTAGTGCCATAAGGAGTATAAAGGCCTTTAAATCTGCAGTTCATTGATAACCTAGTCTCTTTCTCTTTATTAACAATATTTCCATGTGGTAAAGACTGGTTAAAAATAACTAATTCACCATAACTAACTTTAAGCCAAATTAAATCTTTCTTCAGTTTTTTATAAATTTCTAAAGTACTTTTTGATTTGTTTTTTTTTAATACTTTTAAAAATCGAGAATATTTTTTTTGTGGTAATATATACATCGATTTTGTTTTTGAAACATTAACTAATGGTAACCAGATTACTGCTTCAAATGGAGAGTCTCCCGACCATGTATCCGCGTGCATTGTAAGTAACGAACTTTTATCTTTTGGAAATTGGATGCTTAAATTTATATTTTTTTGCATTGCTAATTCGTTCCCAACTATATTTTCTAAAATTTCTTTTGAGACATTGTAATAATGAAATTTAAAATTAATATTTCCATTTATTTCTTTCAAAAGCGATAATCTAAAAGAATTTAAATTATTTGAACTTAAAATTTTATGCAAATTGTTAAAAATATAATTTTTTTCTTTGTTTTTAACTTTGGGTATTTTTTTTTTTATAAACTTTGTAAAAAAATCTGTAATCCATTCTAAAGATTTTTTTTCGGTTATTTTGCAAACTAAATATCCATTGTTAATAAATTTTAAAGATTTCTTTTTTTCTAAATCAGATATAAACATTATTTTATACCCAAACTATTCTTAATTGTATCTACAATCGCTAGCAACCAAATTTGATGAATGTTTTCAATGTAATTATAATTGTTACTATCTACCCAAAGGTTTAGATGGCCTATTTTCTTAAGTTTATTATTCTTACTAAATCCAGTAAATGTAACTATTCCTAAATTATTAGATTTTTTTGCATTTTTTGCAGCTTTAGTCATATTTAATGAATTACCACTTGATGAAATGAAAATAATTAAATCGCCAGGTAAAGAAAAAATTTTAATACACCTATCAACCCAATTTTCATAACCATAATCATTTGAAAAACATGTTATCAATCCAGGATCATTAAAATTCAGACATTTAATTTTTGTATTATTTGATAAATCTAAACTAAAATGAGAGGCTATAGGTGCACTGCCACCATTTCCAAAAATTAATATTTTATTTGTTTTTTTTAGTTTTTTTATTTTTTCACAAACATCATTTAAATACAAATATTTTTTCTTTTCTTTTGAAAAAACTTCTTCAAAATTTTTTAAATATTTTTGGATAAATTTGTTGCTCATTTATATTGAAAATTTAGTTTTTTAGTTCTAGTTTTATACATTACAATATCTAAACTAAATTTACTTATAAGTCCATTTTTTTAATAAAAATAAATTTTAACTTCTTTAACATAAATCATTTGTTTTTTTTTTAAGATTTTTTAATATTAATAACATCATTAAATTTTTTTTTTTCAAAAGACTCTATCCAAGAATTTTTAGACAAATTGAATATTTTAATATTATTTTTTTTAGCAAGTTTGCTATAATCATTGAATTGCTCAAAAGCTGTTATATTAGCTTTTAATTCTTTAATTATTCCACCCCCCCAAGGTTTTGTTGCAACTTTTCTTATATCAAGAGAATTATCGTAGAAATTTTCAACTTCAAAATTATAATTTTTAAGGTTATTTGCGTCACAACCTAATAAATATATTTCTTTATATCCTAGATAAAATAAGTAAGGAAGTATCATCAATGGCCCTGTTTGCGCTCCATAAATAGGTTTCAAAACATCAAAGTTTTTTTTGCTAGCAAATGATGATAGATAAATAAAATATTTTTCTCTAACTGAAAAAATATTATTTTTAGTTATTAATTTTTTATCTGAATGATTTAATACTATGCTAGTATCTTTAGGCAATTTAGTATCAGCTAAATGAAGCCATCTCACCCAATTTTCAATTGGTATTAAATCATGATAAGGTGCAAAAAAATGCAATTTTGGCTTAATATATTCAATATCTTCATGCAAAAAAAAGTTGCTTAATGAATAACAATCTTCATTTTTTAACAATTTTAAATCACAATCTAATAAACTTGGACCAGTTGCTAGAATAAAAGCTCTTTTCTTTGTCTTTAAACTATTTTTTAAAATAATATTTTTATTAAGTATTTCTTTTTTTGTAAAAAAAATAAATTCTATTTTTAGATATATATTTCCAATAAAGTAAACAATTTCTTTTGCAAAAAAAAATTTTAGCAAATTTAAAAAAAAAAATTTCATACTATTTTTCCTTTTTTATCAAAGTCATTTTTGATTTTATTTTTTTTCTCTGTAAATACCATGGTGTGTCAAGCATTTTTTGAAAATTCACATGGTTATTAAGATTTAAAATTTTAAAATTTATATTTTTTTTATATAAATGACTTACTAAAAATAAACCCGTTTGATCAACAGTCCAAAACATTTGATTTTGTCTTTTTTTATCAAAAAAGTTTATTAAAGTAGATAAGAAACTTAATACAATTTTATCTTTTTTTGTAAAATAGCAGAAACCAGCAGCGTACTTGGCCCAAGGAACACCAAATTTTTCATCTACAAATCCAAATTTACAATCTTGTTTAATTATTTTTTTTGAAATATTTTTTAATGAAAAATTTGGATTTAAGTCAATGTCAGTAAGCATAACGTCTTTTTTTAATTTTCTCAATATATAATAGCAAATTTTAAACCTATCAATTGTTATTGAAGTTGGAAAATTTTTCTTTTTAATATATTCGTATGATATTAAAATATTATTATTTAAAAGTTTTATATCCGACAATCGAATTAACTCTTTTTTATTTTTTAAAAATAAATGAAAATGTAAATAGTTATTATTTGTTTCAAAAAATAGCTTTACATAATGTGAATAAAAAATTTTAAAGTATGTGTAATCACTTCCAACTAATACTATTGGTTCTTTACTTTTGTAATAGTTTTCTATTCTAATCTGATCTTTATCTAAAAAATTTAATTTTTTTATATTAATTTGATTATAATTTTTTTTATAATTATATTTTGTTTCAAAATTTATAATCATTTTAATATAATTTGGAATTTCTTTTTTTTTATCATTAAAAAATATTTTAATACTTTTGCTAAAATAATTTTTAAAATCTGATTCATTTTCTAAATATCTTAACAAGCCGATACCATAAAAATAAACTGAAGAATTTTTAATAGAATATTTTAAAAATATTTTGATATCCCTTTTATTTTTACAATAAGAACAAATCAAAAAATATTCCGCAAGCATTTGAGGTTCGACTTTTTTAATTTTAAGATTATCTAACAAATATTTCTTAAAATACTTCCTCTCTTTTTCATAATTTCTTTTCTGATGATATATTTGACTTAACAAATGATTAATATTTATCGGACGAAAAATAAATCTTATCGCAATTAATGAAATTATTTCTGCAATAATTAAAAATCTAAAGCGAAAAAAAATTGATATTAATACGAAAAAAAAAAATTCTGTTATAGATTTAAATTTTTTTCTTTTAAAAAAATTAATTATTTTCATTATATTAATAATTATCTTCTAAAAAAAAATTAGCAATATTACCTTGCCAATTAATTTGCCTTGAACCATGTCTGTACCATTCAATCTGATTTTCATAATTATTTTCTGCGAATTTGAAATTTTTACTTAATGCTTTGATTGTTTTTTTATATTTTTCCTTAAAATTAATTTGAACTTTCGATGATAAATAAAATTGAGAACTATTTATTTCAATAAACTCTTTAAACGCTTTTTTAATTTCCTCAGAATTATTTTCCTCAAACTTCCAATCATCTGATCCATAATCTTCACTTCTAATTAAATTAAACTCATCTAACCATTCAGAAATTTTAAGATATTTTTTTTTTGATTTTGAATAAACTTTTTTAAAAATTCCTATATCTGTTTTACGAAGTGGTAACACATTTAGCCAATGTGGATTGTTAGTTGTCAATACAGGTTTATTAAATAACCATGCTGTGTCTAAAATCCCTGAACTAGTCCCTATATAATATTTACAATTAAAAATTAAAAAAATATCGAAAGCAGGGTCATTGTAATTTTCAAAAGGATAATCTACTAATTTTCCATTGCATTCATTTAAAAAAACTTTATTAATTGGATTAGAAGTTTTATCTCCCATTCTAATAACATATCCACCTAAGCTAATTATATATTTAATAGTTTCAAAGTAATTCTCTATATTTGAATTTCGTATATTTTTAAAATCTTTTTTGTAACCTCCATCCCTCACATGAAGACACACATACCAATTATCCTTTAATTTTTTTGATAACTCAAGATTTTCATACTTTTCAAATTTTTTTTTATTCAATTCTATATGTAATCCCTTTTTAATTTCGTTTTGCCATTGAAAATCTTCTACAAGCTTCCAATCAAATTTATTAAAAGAATCTGGTGTCCAAATCAAATCTTGACCAAACATTGGTCTCCAATAATAACCATTAGCTTGAAGTCTTAAAATTTTTCTCAATAAAGCAAACATTATTTTTGCAATTAAAAAATAAATTGAAAATAAAAACGAAACAATACTCAAAATTATTGAGTCTGGTTCTAAAGCTAGATTTTCATTTTTTATAAAATTTAAACTATATGTAGAATTATTTGGATATAAAATTTTTATAAGAAAATTTGGTTTAATTAAAATTATTTTTTTTTTTTCTTTTTGAGCTCTGTATAAGGAAAATAACAACTCCTCTGAAGCATTACCAATTGCAGAAGGATGCAGAAATAAAAATCTACAATTAAATAATTTTCCAATTTTATTAAATAAAAAGTGATGTAAAGATAAATATTTATTCATTTTTAAATAAAATTTTTCTTTTTTAAAAAAGAATATCCGATTTTAGATTTTTGATCTCCATGTAATTCATCAATCTTAACTGGCAAATTATTAATACATTCATTATAAATTTCCCAAAATCTACTTTGAAGATTTTTATTATCCTCTGTTTCTTCCCAAGTATTTTCAAGTCTTTGAACCATTTCCTCTGTTGCATTTTTTATCTCTGACGAGGTTGATTCAAGTAGTTTAATTTTTTTATTTTTAAATCCTTGTGTAGAAAATATAAATCCAGCACCTTTAGAAAAAATTTCTTTCAAGCTCATTTCTTTGTTATTTTCTAACGATAAATGAGTTCTAAAAATTGTTAAATTCTTTGTATTAAATGTATTTAGGTATGCCAATGGTGAATATGAGACATATAAAAGGGGTTTTCTAAATAATTGCGGTATAGCATCATATCCCGAACCAGTAGTAATGCAAAACTCACATCTGTATGCTAAAAAAAAATCTAAAAATTCTGTTCTCATGCCATTTGTTGCATAGTCGATAATTCTTTTGTTATTTGATAAAAATTTTTTATTTACCTTTACTCCCATTCTAAAAACAAAATATTTTTTTTCAGCCAGATATTCTGCTGCTTCTAAAAAATTTTCAATATTTGCATCTCTATAAGAATGATACGACCAATCTTTTGATTTATCATTGATCTTAAGAAATGCATCATCTCTTACATTTAAACAGACAATTTTATCATTTTTTTTAATTCCCATATTTAATAAAAATTTTTCTCCCTCTAAAATCTCTTGAGAAGTTAAATTTAAAAATGGTTTATTTTTTGGTAAAAGATTTTCAACATCTCTATCTCCAAAGATAGTAAATTTAATTTTATGTTTATTAGAAAATGGAATTATAGAATTACAAAAATCAAGTGGCTCTAGTATGATCCTTGGATAAAAATTTATTATTTTTGACCATTTTTTTTTTAAAAAGTTATTTGAAATAATTTTATTTAAATAAAGAAAATCAATTACCTTTATTTTTTTTGATAATTCATTTTTTTTACATAAGTAAATTTCTGTATTTAAACAAAAATGACCTATTCTTGAACTTGGTATTGATCCAATTCTTATTAAAAAAAATTTATTAATTATTCTTATAATAAATATAATTGGAAGAGTAATTGGTATTAGAAGAATAAATAAAAAATATAAAAATAATTTTTTAGTTTTTCTAATTAAAGCTTTTTTATTTAATTCTTTAATATCTTTAAATTGTCTTTTTAAAAATTCAGAAACACTATTTATTTTCATTATAGAATTGCTTTATTAACTTCACCATAAGCATTAATTGTTTTTTGCTCAAATATTGATGGACAGGTAAAGTTAATAAATATTTACATTGTTTCTCAGCTTTTAAAAAACTATTTTTTTTATAACCATAAATTCTTGAAGCTTCTTGTAAATGGAGAGGTTTGGGGTAATGAATCTTAACTTCAACTCCATTTTTTTCTAAAAAAAATTTTAGTTTATCTCTTTTTTTAAACAAGCACATATAAAGTGCAAATGTTTCTGTAAAATTTTTTACTCTTTCTGGAACAATAATATATTTTTTAAGTTTTTTTAAACCTTCATCTAAAATTTTTGCATTTTTGTTTCTTATTTTTATAATTCTATCTAAATTTTTTAATTGATTGATGGCTACGACAGCCTGTAAAGGTTGCAATCTTGCATTTACTCCCCAAATCTTATTATTGTCTCTATTAATCATGCCATGATTCCTGTAACATTTAATCCAATCAGCTAATTTTTTATTATTAGTTACAATCATTCCTCCATCGCCCATTACATTTAATGATTTTAATGGGTGCATACTATATGCGCCGATGTCTCCAAAAGTTCCTGGAGATTTATTTTTAATTTTTGCTCCTATACCCATGCAAGCATCTTCTAATATTTTTAATTTAAATTTTTTTGCCAGTTTTTTAATTTTATACATATCGGGTGATGCACCTCCCCAATGAACTGGCAATATTGCTTTTGTTTTTGTATTAATTTTTTCCTCTATTAGATTAATATCAATTTGATATCTATCATCACAATCAACAAAGACTGGTATTGCACCACATGCTACAATAGCTCCAGTAGTTGCATAAAAAGAATTACACACCGTTATTACTTCATCGCCCTTTTTAATTCCCAATGCCTTCAGAGATAATATTAGTGCGTCTGTTCCATTATTTGTTGAAATACAATATTTTGCGCCTATATATTTAGAAAATTTGTTTTCAAATTCGAGAACTTTATGTCCAAGTGTAAAATCTGTAGTTTTAATTAATTTTTTCCAATCTTTAAATATTTCAGCATTATTTTTAAATTGGAACTGAAGATAATTAAATGGTACTTTTACTTTGGTCATATCTTATTTTTCATAAAAATTATTAATTGTTTTGCAAATAAAGTCTATTTTTTTTAAAGAAATTCCTTGATGGAAAGGTAATGAAATAACTTTATCACAAATATCTTCAGCTACTGGATAATCACCCTTTTTATATTTGTAAACATTTTTTGAAGCATTGTGTAAATGCAGAGGGTTACCATAATAAATTAAGCTTTCTATTCCCTTTTTTCTTAAAAAATTGTTTAGTTTATCTCTACTTTCAGCCAAACACACAAACATAGCATGCGTACTTTGTGTATTTTTTTCATCATCTATAATTCTAAAGAATTTTGTTTTAATTTTTGATTTATATCTTTTGATATTTCTTTCTCTCAATTTAATCACATTTTTTAATTTAGTTAATCTAAAGGATATAACACCTGCATGTAATGCATCTAATCTAGAGTTAACCCCAAAAATTTCTGCATTATCTCTATTCTTAAGTCCATGATTTCTATAAAGCTTAATACTTTGATAAATTTTTTTAGAATTAGTAACTAAATATCCACCATCACCTAAAGCATTTAAAGGTTTTAGTGGATGAGCAGAAAATGTAGCAACATCACTTAATTGCCCAGGTTTATATCCTTTATATACGCTTCCAATTGATTGTGCTCCATCCTCGATAATTTTCAAATTAAATTTTTTTGCTATTCTTTTTATAGCAAGAATATTTGCCATACGACCTGTCCAGTGCACAGGCATAATAGCTTTAGTTTTTTTTGTTATTGCTTTTTCAATTTTATTTACATCAATATTTAAATATTTATCACAATCAACAAAAACTGGTTTTGCACCAACGTGCGCTATTGATCCAGCGGTCGCAATAAATGAAATAGTACTCGTTATGACCTCATCCCTTTTTTTTATTCCTAAGGCCCACAAAGCCATCATTAAGGCGTCTGTTCCTGAATTTAAACTAACACAATATTTAACATTAAGTTTTTTTGCAATCTGATTTTCTAAATTAAGTACATCATTAGACAATATTAAATTTCCACTTTTCAAAACCCTATTATAAATTCTATTAAGGTCATTTTTTTCTGTCTTGTATCTATACTTTAAATCAACAAAATTAATTTTCATATTATTTAATTTAAGATTATTTTAAAAAGCCTTTTTTAAAATTTTTAAAATATTTTTTGGAATTAAAAGTTTTTTGTGCTCTTTAAAATTTACAAATTTCATATTTTGACCTTCATAACATGAAATTTTTTGTTTTCTATCATAAATACTTTTATATACAATAATTTTATTTATAGGCCAACCCAATGATCTTTCGATGCCTTCATAAAAAAAATATAAATTTTTGATTTTATAACCAGTTTCTTCAAAAAATTCTCTTTTTGCACAGCTCACATTGTTTTCATAATTTTTTTTTTTTCCTCCTGGAGGAACCCAGTAATTAGGTCTACGTAAAAATTTAAAATTATCTCGGTGCTGAAGCAAAATTTTTTTTCCATCAATAAGAAAAACGGAACATATAATATCCACTAAAAAGGCCCTTTAAAAAATGGATCAGGAACATCAATTGGAATGTTTGCTCTTTCTTTTTTTACTTCTTTAATAATTTTTTTTATTTTATCATTGTTTATTTTAAGTATATCGCCAATTGTTTCTATAATTTTTACCGAATCTGGATATACATTTTTTAGATATCCCCTTGAACTTGGAATTGGATGATCTGGCAAACCTAATCTGACCGGTTTTGATCTTAAATTCTTAAAATTTTTTTCTACAATATTTGATATTATTTCACCTCCTATTCCATGCATTTTGAAACCAGTATCAACAGTTAAAATTCTTCCTGTTTTTTTCAAAGATTTAATTATTTTTGAAAGGTTCAAAGGTCTCAAAACTCTTAAATCTATAACTTCACAAGATATACCTATTTTTTTAAGCTTTTCAGCTGCTCTTACACTTTCCAATGTCATATAAGAAGTCGAGACTATTGTAATATCTTTTCCGTTTACAATTTTTTTTGGCCCTTTTAAATCTGAGGAAAAATAATTTTTCTTCACTTTTCCTCTAGTGTAATGACACCATCTATGTTCAATAAATATTACAGGATTATTATCTCTTATTGCGGCAATCATCATACCTTTTCCATCCTCTGGAAATGCTGGCATGACAACCTTAAGTCCAGGGAAATGCGAGAATACAGCTTCTAAACTTTGAGAATGCGCCGGTCCTTGACCCCATCCCCTCCCTATTATTAACCTCATTACTAAAGGTATTTTGTGTTTTCCGACACTTACATAATGCGATTTAGCTGCATTATTTACAATCTGCTCAAAAGCAAGCAACGCAAATTCTATTCTTTGAAAGGATATAACAGGTCTTTTTTGCATTAATGATGCCCCAATTGCAACTCCACATAATGCATTTTCAGATATTGGCATCTCTATAAGTCTGTTTTTAGAAATATATTTATTCAAATCTTTCATTGTTCCATAAAAGTAAGATGGATCCTGTACACCTTCTGCAAAAAAAATAACATTTTTATCTTTTGTAGCAGCTTGAATTAAGCCCTCCTTGATCGCATCAGCCTGAGATATAATTTTTTTTCTATTATTCTTTATCATGCATAAACATACTTATTTGCCTCTCTACTTTTGGGCAAACGATTTTTTAAAGCAATTGTGAAGTTTTTGTCAATTTCCTTCATTATTTTATTTTTTAAATTTTTTATTTTTTCGTCAGTTATAATATTTTCTCTTTTTAATTTTCTTGTGTAAATTTTAATGGGACACTTTTTTAGCCATTTTTTAAGTTCTCCCTTTTTTCTATATCCTAGGTGATCATCTTCATTGGGTCCACAATGTTCCAAAAACCTATAAGTTTCCATATAAAACATCACTGGACCATTTTTTTTACAATAATTTACTGCTTTTTTTGAAATTTTATAAACTTCCTCAACATTATTGCCATTGGCTTTTAAAAATTTAACTTTATGTGCTTCAGCAAGTTTTTTAAAATCTCTTTTTGGCTGCCTTAAATTTAGATGAGAATAAACAGAGTATAAATTATTTTCACAAACAAATATAACTGGCAAGTTTTGTAAACTAGCAAAATTTAAGCTCTCATGAAAAATACCCTCTTCTACTGAAGCATCACCAAAAAAAGCAACACTCACATTTTTTTTATTGTTTATTTTATCAGATAGTGAAGTTCCAACAGCTAGTGGAATAGAACTTGAAACAATAGGTATACTTGCAACTAAACCTTTACTTGGATCTGCTAAATGCATTGAGCCACCCCTTCCATTTGATGTTCCACCTGATTTACCGTGAATTTCGCAAAGCATTTTTTTTAAAGATCCACCCATGGATAAATAGTGAGAATGACAACGATGATTACTAAACGCCCTGCTATTAAATTCTAGATTATTTGCTATGCCAACTGAGGCTGCTTCTTGACCTATTGATAAATGAACAGGACAACGCATTTGACCATTTTTATATCTTAAAGATATTGCCTCTTCGATTAAACGAATTCTCAGCATTTCATAAAATAGTTTTTGTTTTATTTTTTTATTTATCACAGTTAAATTTCTCTTATGTTTTTACTTTTTACAATTCCCTTTTCAAGTTTAATAAAATTAATTTTAGTCAATTTTTTAATTTTTCTAGAATCGTAAAACCTATGAGTAATTTTATTAAATCTTTCTGATGTTATAATTTTTACTTCTTTATTTTTATTAACTAATTTTTTAACTTTACTTGCTAAATTAAAATAGCTAATTGATTGTCCAGTAGCAAGATTAAAAATACCAGAGCATTTTTTTTTAATTGTACTCTGTATTATTTTTGCAACATCTTCTACATAAATGTGATCTCTTTTCTCCTCACCATTTCCAAAAAGTTTAATTTCTTTCAAAAACTTTACCCCACGAATAAATCTATTCACTCCATACGAATTATGTGTGTCTCCATTTCCATATATTAATGTAGGACGTAGAATAATGACTGAAAAATATTTTAAATTTAAAAATATTTTTTCTCTAATTAAATGCATCAAACCATAAAGATCATCAGGATTAGGATTTGTTTTTTCATTAACCTTACTTTGTGAGGCGCTATAAACAGCATCTGAACTTATATAGATAAATTTTTTTAGTTTTTTTTCTTTTATAGCTTCGTAACAATTTTTAGACATTGATATATTGTTAATAAAAGTTTCTGCTGTTTTTGATTTATCAGGAGTTATTGCTGAAAAAAAAACAACTATATCATTCTCTTTAACAATTTTTTTTAAACTATTAATAGATTTTTTTTTTATCAAATTTATTTTACTCGAAGATATACAAATTAAATTATAATTTTTTTTTAATAATTTATTTGTATAGGATCCAACAAAACCAGATCCTCCAATCAAAACAACTCTTGCTTTTTTTTTATTCAAAAAATTCTCCCATACTTAAATATTTTAATTTATGTTTTTCAATTTCATTTTTATTTAAAACACAAAAAGGATCAATTATTAATTTGCCTCTCATTAATTTTTTTAATTCTTTCGTTTTAATTTTATTAAATTGTTTCCACGGAGTCATAATACATAAACAGTCTATATTCTTAATTGTCTCTTTGATTTTTTTACAAGAAATATGTTTCTTATTTTCAAAATTTAAATTTAAGGAAGGGTCATAAATTTTTAAATGATCATTTTTTAATTTTTTAATCAATTCTATTGAAGGTGAGTTTTTGATTGAGTTTGTATTTTCTTTATATGATAGTCCTAAAATACCAATTTTTTTTTTATTATTAATATATTTAAATTTTTTTAAATTATCATAAACCCAATCTTTCCTTATCTTTGAAATTTCATTCACACTTTTTATGAAATTAAAAAAGTTAATTGTTGACTCCATTTTATTTTTGAACATTTTTTTTATTACTGTGATATCTCTTTCAATATTACCTCCGGATATTCCAAGTCCTGGCTTAAGGTATGCATACTTTCCTATTCTTTTATCGAGTTTGAGAGCAGGAATAATAGATTTCCAACTTGCACCAATATTTTCACAAATTTTTGATAAAACACTTGTCATCGTTAAAGTTGAAGCTAGGAACATATTAATAGATATTTTTGTAAGTTCTGCGCTCAAATAATCCATTTCAAATATTGGACATTTAAATTTTTTTAAATAATCCAAATAATATTTATCTATTTTTTTATTTATATTATTTTTACCAATAATAAATCTTTCTGGAGATAGAGCTCTTTTTATTGATTTTCCGAATATTAATGTTTCTACCTGATAATAAAGTAAATTTTTTGGCCATTTAATTTTGCAAGTAAATCCTGGAGGAACTTGAGACAATAATATTAAAATTGTTTTTTTATTAATATTTTTTAGTAGTATTTTAATTTTTTGATTTAATTTTTTTATATTAGGTTCGCCTAAATCATTTGTTTCTGTGTCATATGAGATAAAAATAATTTTACATTTCTTCAAATCATTTAATTTGTTGGAAAAAAGAATATATTTGTTTTTTTTTTTTATTAATTTATTTAAGCCTGGTTCATTTATTAAAATTTTATTTTTTTTTAGGTTTTCAATTTTATTTTTGTTTTCATCATAACAAACTAAATTATAACCTTTAAGAGTTGAGGCTAAAGAATAATTTAAACCTAAATGACTTAATCCAAAAAAACCTATTTTAATTTTTTTCACGAAATTTTTTCATTTGATTGTTTATCCAAATATCATTGGATAAATCTGTTTTTTTTTTATTTTTAACCGATTTTTTGAAAAATTTGTATTCTTCAAGCCAAGTTGGATCTTTTAGATTTAATATATAATTTTTTTCCAATGGTTTACCAGATGGATAGACTCTTTTTCTAATTGTCAATTTAGAAGGACCCCACTTGCATAAATTGTTCATATGCACAGATCCTTTTTCAAATATTAAATCTAAATCCATATTATTTTTCCACATACATAAAGTCATTTCAAGCTGTATATGTATTTTTTTAAATCTAGAAAGTAGTACTGCATGGTCAGGTGATTTATTTTCAAAAAAATTCGAATTTATTTTTTTGAATGAAAAATTTTTTGATCCAAAAAAAAATATGCACAAATCCAAAAGATGAGACCCAATATCACTTATCACTCCAAGACCACTATCTCTCCAATTACTTTTTTTAACTAGTTTTGATGTCCCATTGCCATAAAAAATTCTTAAAGAATAAATTTTTCCCAATTTATTTTTTTTTATTATTTTTTTTATATTTTTATAATGTGGCTCAAACCTGTGATTATAAGCAACATAAGTAAAAACCTTGTTAGAAATAGATTTTTTTTCTATGTTTTTTAGCGTTTGACTTCTGTTTGCTAATAATGGCTTCTCGATCAAAATATTTTTTCTTTTATTAACAAAATAATTAATTAATTTTATTTTTACTTTATCTGGAACACATAACATTACTGTGTCATACTTCTCCTCAGGAATGTTTTCTAATTTTTTAAAATCTGATTTTTGGTTAAATGGATCGAAATAGGCAAAAAAATCTTTACCTAAATATTTTTTTCTTTTCTCTCCCTGAACTCCTTGTCCAACTATAAGCACCTTCATATTTTAAGTAGAATATTTTAATTTTTTTTCTATTTTATTAAGTCTATTTAATACATCATTTGCTTTTATTGGAATATTTCCATCTTTTTCACACTCTAAAGCCGCTGCGATAGATCCAAGAATTGATGCTATTATAATAGAACCCGATTTTTTTAAAGCTAATGACGAATAAGCTAACAAAGCATCTCCTGAACCTACTGCATCAATTACATTTTCAGCAAAACTTCCTAAAGAAAAATAATTATTTTTAATTTTTTTTTCTGAAGTCATGCAAAAAACTCCTTTATCTCCTAGTTTTAAAATTAAGTTTTTAAAATTTGTCTTGTTAGATAATATTGTTGCAAGATTTCCTACCGTAGTATCCTGGTCTGCCAATGCAAATCTAGCTTCTTTTTCATTTGGAGTTATTAAATTGAAATTTTTAAATTCTGTTATATTTCCCCACCTGCTAGCAACTTGACTGTCTGCAGCTTTAAATTTTTTCTTAGGAATTAAATTTATTAATTTTTTAATTGAGGAACTATTAAATATACCATGACGAAAATCACTAAAAATTATTATATCTGATTTATTTTTTTTTATTTTTCTTGAGAGTTTATCTAATAATTGTCCTGGTACTGGGCTGTTATCTAGCTTATCAACTTTCAAAATTTTATAAATTCCTGTAACAATTGAATTTTTATTTGTAGTTGGTCTATTTTCATCTGTTACATAATTTACATTTATCTTGCTGTGCTTTAATCTGTTTAAAATAAAGTTTTTAAATGAATCTTTTCCAAGTACAGTTGAAAATTGTACATTGGCACCTGCAGCCTTTAAATGTTGGGCAACTATAGCTGCTCCACCTACATAATGATCTTCTTTTTGATATAGTAAACTAAATGTTGGTGTCTTGGTTTGCCCTCCTATAAGATTAGTTCTGGTATATGTATCTACTATCGTATCACCTATAACATCAACACTTAAACTAGAAAACGATTTACATATTTTTTTAAGTTGATCAAAAGTGATCCCATTATTTTGCATAATGAAGGATAATTTTTCAATATTTATATTTGGAGCTGAATAATTTAAAAGATTTGAAGAAGAGTATACAACATCTCCAGGTGTAAAAATAATTTTTCCTTTATAAGATTTAATTACTTTAATTTCTTCTTTAGTTGCCTCTGAAAAACCTTTTTTAGAATATTCAAAACCTTTAGCAAAATAATATGGTTTTACTTTTTTTAATAATTCTAAAGGTTTGGCGTTCTTATCAATTATTACATAATCAACAAAATCAAATGCAGCAATATTTAAAGCTCTTAAATTTTCAGGAACATGAGGTCTATAAACTCCCTTCTTAATGTGTTTGTCTGCTGTAAGACTAACGATTAAAATTGGCGCTTTAGTTTTTGCAAAAGCTAAATGTCTTAGGTGTCCTGGATGAACAACGTCAAAGACTCCATGACATAAAATTGATTTTTTTTTTTGTTTGTTTTTTGATAATATTTTTAAAATTTCAGAAATACTTTTAATTTTTGATTTATATTTTTGTAAAAAAGTATAATCCATTATCAATTTCCTAAATATTTAAACCAATTTTTTGTTGCCTTTTTTATATTTTTTTTATTCCATAACGGAGCATCTCTCCAGTTGTTAATTTCCTTAAGCATTTCTTTTACACCCTCTTCGAATGATACTGTTGGTTTCCATTTTAATTTTTTTTTTATTTTTTTTATATCTGCCCAAGTACAATCTGGCTCCCCAGGTCTTTTTGGAATAAAAATTTTATTACCACCAATTAAATTTGCCAAATAATTCACAGTTTTTGGATCACCACCACCTAAATTAAAAATTTGTCTATCATACTTGCTTTTACCTAATTTAAAAAATGCATCAGCAACATCAGTCACATAAATATAATCTCTTTTTTGTTTTCCATTACCTACTATTGTTAAAGGTTTTTGAGCAAGTTTTTGTTTAAAAAAAACACCAAAGACTGCACCATAAACACCTGTGGTTCTAACTCTTGGCCCATATGCATTAAATATTCTTATTGAGTTTGATCTTATTTTATAAACTTTTGACCAGTGAAAAGTAGCCTGTTCGCCTTGATACTTGCTTAATGCATAAGGATACAAGGTAAATATAGGATGATTTTCACTTGTTGGTGTTTTTGCAATTCCATAACAAGATGAAGACGCAGCATAAATAAAATTTTTAATCTTTGAATTTCTACATCCTTCTAAAATATTAACTGTTCCAAAAAGATTAGTGTTTATATAATTTTTTGGGTTTTCAATTGATGGCACAATGTCTCCTTTGCCAGCAAAATGGAAAACATAATCTAGATTTTTAAAAATTTTATTTGTTGTACTGATTTTTGTTATATCTTTTTTTTCAATAGATAAATTTTTATTATTTAAATTATGTTTAATGTTTTTTATATGACCACCACTAAGGTCGTCTAATATTCTTACTGTATAATTTTTTGCTAGTAGCAAGTCCACCATATGGCTTCCTATGAAACCAGCACCTCCCGTAACTAAACATACTTTTTTTTTCATTTTGCATTAATTTTTTTAAGAGTTCTTACATTATAATATATATCATTATCAAAACTGTCCGGGATAAGTTTGTTATTAAATGCTTCACATAGCTCACTAATAGCATATTCAATGCTAAATTGTGGGGCAAAATTTAAAACTTTTTTTATTTTGTCAGAATTGATATGATAGGATCTATTATCATCTGATTTTTGATATTCAATTTCGATTGGTTTTTCTTGTGGTGTTTTTTCTTCGACAACTTTTTTTACAAGTTCAGCAATTTGTTTGATACTTAAGTTTTGATAACCAACATTAAAAATTTCATTCTGAATTTTATTTTCTTCAGCTTCTATAAAAGTATTCACTGCTTCACAATAATCTTGAATATATAAGTTGGGTCTAAGTTGATCGCCTCCAAAGACTAAAATTTTTCTGTTATTGACTGCATGATTGGTTAAGATATTAACAGATAAATCTAGTCTCAACCTTGGTGCATAACCACATACAGTTGCCGGTCTAAATGCTACACCAATAAATTTTTCATCCGTATGCTTAAATAATAAAGGTTCGCAGTCTCCTTTAAATTTATTATACAAAGTTAATGGTACGAGAGGGTGTGTCTCTGTAACATTTTTTTCTTTTGATACACCATAAACTGAGCTGGTTGATGCATAAATAAATCTCTTTATACCTGCTTTTTTAGCCGCTATAACCATTGGCTCAAAAGCCTCCATGTTAACTGTTGAGGATAATTTTTCATCTAACACGAAACTTGCGTCATTAGAAATGCAGGCAAGATTTACAAAAATATCATATCCTTTTGACTCTTTATAAATAAGATCACTATCTCTAATATCCCCTTTTATTATTTCTAGATTTTCATTATTTCTTGGTAAATGATCGCTACCATAATGCATAATATCATAGACTTTAATTATATGACCTTTTTCCAATAAAAAAGGAACTAGCCTACTACCACAGTATCCAGCTCCTCCTGTAATAAATATTTTTTTTGAATTACTCAAATTTTAAACCCCGACATTTTTGCGTCTTTATGAAAAGTTTTTATAGTTTCAATCGAATATTTATTTAAATTCTTATTTATTAAGTTGAATTTGTTAATTATATCATATGGAATAGTAATTATATGGCAACCAAGCTTATCTGCCTCAAATAAATTCCAGAGTTCTCTTGGACTTGCCCATAAAATTTTTATTTTTTTCTTTTTGCTTAATTTCACTGATTTTGACATTAAAGGTTTCGGGTCTATTCCTGTGTCTGCAATTCTTCCAGCAAATATTGATACGATCATTTCAGTTTTGTTTGGAAAATTTTTCAACAACCCTTTTACTTGTTTTAAGGTAAAAACTCCTGTTACGTTGCATTTAATACCTTCTCTATTTAATTTATGAACTAAATTTACAGTAGATACACCCTTTGTGTTAGTTATGGGTATTTTTACAGCAATATTTTTACCATATGAGGAAATTTTTTTTGCTTGTTTTTCCATTCCAGCAATAGTGTCTGAAAATACTTCAAAAGAAATAGATTTAGATTTGACTAATTTAGTTACCGAATTCAAAAATTTTTCGTAATCCTTAACACCTGATTTTTTCATTAAACTAGGGTTAGTAGTAAAACCACTAATAAATTTTTTTTTCTTTAAATTATTTATTTCTCTAATATTTGCACCATCTGCAAATATTTGAATTTTTAATTTTTTTTTTAACATAATATTTCTACCACTTTGTTTTATTAAGCTGCAATCTACTATCTGATACTATTGAATGCCAGATAACTGCTTGGAACGACTCTGAAATGGGGGTTACTAAATTTTCATTTTTTATTGGTATTTTTAACACTACATCGCCATTTTTTTCTAAAAAACTATTTTTTTTACCTACAATTCCTAGAATTAAAGTTTTTTTTTGTTTTGCAAATTTTATTGCTTGTATCAAGTTAACACTTACTTTCTTAACTAGGTTTCCTCCCCCAACTGAAAAAACGAAAATTGCATCATTTTTTTTTAAATTTGATACCTTTAGCCAATTAACAAATGAAGACTCCCAGCCATCATCATTTATTCTTGCTGTTAGCTCGGAAACATTATCAGTAGGAGCATAACATTCAATATTACATATCTTTCTAAAATCATTTACAGCATGAGAACAATTTCCTGCGCTTCCACCAACGCCGAGAAAAAAAACTCTACCTTTTTTTTTCTTCAGACTTCTCAAACTTAATATTATTTCATTTATTTTTTTTAAATCAATTTTTTTAGAAGAATTGATTATATTTAAAAAATAATTTGTTAAATGTGTATTCATTTTATATAAAATTTATAATCTTTTACACCTCATATATCATATTGCAATTTTTTAAAACGGAAAGTTTATGTGAAATTAATATAATTGTTTTATTCCCCTCTATGTTAAATAAATTTTTTAAAATTTTTGTTTCTGATGATGTATCAAGAGCATTAGTTGCCTCATCTAAAATTATGATATCTGATAAATTATATAATGCTCTGGCGATTCCAATTCTTTGAATTTGTCCACCAGATAATTTTTCACCTCTTTCACCCACTATAGTATCTATTCCATAATCCAATTTTTCAATTAATTCATCTAAGCCTGAGAGTCTGATAGCATTGCTCAATCTAAATTTATCTATTTTGTCCTTCTCTTCTAAGCAGATATTATTCTTTAAACTATTATCAAATAAATAAATTTTTTGAGGAACATACGTAATTTTATCCAACCACAATTTGCCAAGATTTTTAACACTGTCGTTATTATTTATTGTAATTTTACCTTTAGTAGGTTCTATTAAACCCAGCATTAGATCTATTAAAGTGCTTTTACCTGATCCGCTCTTCCCACCTATTCCATAAGAATTACCTTTTTTTATATCCAAATCAACATTTTCCAAAACCTGATTGTTTGAGGAAGGATATTTAAAAGAAACATTTTTAAAAATTAAATTTTCAAAATTAAAGTTTTTTTCTTTTTTTGATTGTAAAACCAATTCTTTGTTTAATTTTATATTTTCATCATATAAAATATTAATAGATGCTTGTTGGAATTTTAAAATTTGTTTAGAGGAAATAATTCTATTAAATGATGGCATTAAACGAAAAGTTGCAGCTCCAAATAATGCAATTTTTGGTAAAATTTCTTTAAAGGAGCTACCACTATCATATAAAGAAATCCAAATTATTAAAGAAAGAGATACGACTGCCAGAACCTCAAAAAAATATTTTGGTAGATTAGAAATAATATTTTGTTTCCTATCTAAATTTGCAGCATAAAAAACCTCATTATAAAATTTTTTAAAAAAAAAACTTTCCTTATTAAAAATTTTTATTTCTTTTATACCTCCAAAACTTTCTTGAATATTTTTAATAATTTCTTTTTCTTTAACTTGCCTTTCCTCACCCCATGACTTCAGCCTCTTTTTAGTGAGAGAATAAAAAAGTACAGAAAAAATAAAAAAAATAAAAAATATATAAATGGTTGCTTTTGTTTCTAAGAAAAACAAAAGTAAACTTATCCCTATAACAACTGCTAATTCTGCTATAAATGTAATAAACATTTGCAAATAATAAATAAATTGTCCTATATTGTTATTTATATTTCTTATTAGCTCAGCAGTATTGATTGATTTATGATAAAGTAAGGGCATTGAAATATAATTTAAAAAAAAATTTTTAGATATCCTAGTTTTTATTGAATATATAAAATGAAATTGAAAGAAATTAAAAAAAATCAAATAAAATATCTTAACAAAATATATTCCAGCAAAAATTAGTAATCCTATTGTTATAAATGTTGTTTGATCAAGGCTCGATAGATATAAAAAATTATCTTGAGATAAATAATTTTGAATTAAATTTAAAAAATTTCTATGATCTAGAAGAAGTGAGATTATTGGTATTACCATTCCAACACTTAAAATTTCAAATAAAGATGCTATGATTATAAAAAATAGCAAGGTTATTGAGCGTAATTTCTCTTTTGAGTCAATAAGTGAATTTATTTTATTAAAATTATTCATTGTTACTTAAGTACTTTTTGTTTTTAATTAAAATTTTTGCCAATTTAAAATCATATAAATTATCTATATCAATTGAATTTAATTCTGGAATAGAAAAATTTCCTATTTTTCCAAAAAGTCTATTTTTGTTTTTTAAAAATCCATTTTTTTTAAAAATATAAAATGAACCAGTTTCTATAAACTCCTCTTTACTTTCTTGTCTCATTATTCTTTTTTTATAATTGTAATTTATTGAAGTTAATTTTTGTTTCACTTTTTTCCATAAAAAATAATGAGATTTGCAACTTGAAAATAAACTATCATAATTGTGTTTTTTAAACTTTTTTAATGCCTGTATTAAGTTAGCACTTGAAAGTAATGGTGATGTTGCCTGAACAAAAATTACATTTTTTCCAATATTACAACTTCTTAATATTACCTCTTGCAAAACCACTTCTGATTGTGTTTTTTCACCAGCGCTTTTTTTTGATCTTAAAAAAAAAACTACTTTTTCATTTTTAATATATTTTTTAATAAATGAGATATATTTTTGTGAGTCTGTTGCAATTATTATTTTATTGAATAAATTACTATCAATTGCTGATTTACAGGCGTGATAAACTAAAGGCTTTCCAGCAATTAATTTAATATTTTTATTTTTTATTCCTTTGCTTTTTGATCTTATAGGGATTATGCACGTATTTTTTGTCATGGTTAAATTTTTTTAATATCAATATAATAATGGTAAGATTAATACAAAAGGTTAAAAGTGAACAGAAAAAACCCTTTAATTACTGAGCTTAATAAACTTGGTATTATAAATATTAATAATCTTCAAGTAATAAATAAAAAAACAAGGGATAGAAAAATTAATGTTTTGCAAGATATCAATTCAAAAGTGATATTACTTGAAAGACTAACAACTTCTAAAAGCTACTATGCAAACAATAAACACTACAAAAAATTCCAAAAAAATAAAAAAATTAAAAATTTTCCAGTGTCTTCATTAAACGATGAGAGCAGAAGATTTGATTTTTTGAAAACAAATATTAAAAATAAATTAATATGTGATTTCGGCTGTGGTGAAGGTGAATTTCTAAAATATGCATGCAAATTTTCAAAAAAGGTATTTGGAGTTGAAATTAATCAAAGTTCATTAAATAATTTAAAAAATTTCGAAAAAATAAAAGTTAAAAAAAATCTCAGTAATTTTAAATTTAATTTTGATTTAATTACAATGTTCCATGTTCTTGAGCACTTACCAAATCAAGTAGATATTTTAAAAAAAATTAAATCTAAACTAAATATAAATGGCAAAATCATAATTGAAGTTCCACATGCTAATGATTTTTTAATAAACGAAGGACCTAAAGAATTTAAAAATTTTACTTTCTGGAGTGAACATCTGGTCTTACATACGAGACAAAGTTTAAAAAAAATTTTAATAGAAGCAAATTTTAGAAATATTAAAATACATGGAATACAAAGATATAATTTTCTCAATCATTTTGGTTGGTTTACTAAAAAAAAACCAAATGGACACAATTTGTATAAAAATTTATTTGATGACAAAGTATTAAATGAATATGATAAATTTTTATTAAAATATAATTATAGTGATACATTAATTGCTATTGCAAAAAATTAATTAGGTTGAAAAAAAGTATTATTATTGCAGGTATCAGCGGGCAAGATGGCTCTATTCTTGCTGAGAAGCTATCTAATAATTACAAAATTATTGGTTTAACGAGAAAAAAAATCTCAAATAAAAAATTAGTTAAAATTGATAAAAAAATTTTACTTATAAAAACTGACTATACGTACAAAAGTCTATTTAAAATTATAAAAAAATATAAACCGATTGAAATCTATAATTTTGCTTGCCAGTCAAATCCATCCTTATCATGGGTAAAAATTAACGAAACATCATTTTCTATAGTTAATATTACTATAAATTTTCTAGAAATTATTAGGAAACATTTTAAAAAAATTAAATACTTTAATGCATCTTCTTGTGAGATTTTTAAAAGAAAAACAACAAAACATAGTGAGTATGATGAAATTTTTCCAAATAATCCGTATGGTATCTCGAAATCTTTCGCCCATTTTCTAACAATAGCTTACAGAAAAAAGTTTAACCTTTTTTTGGTTAATGGCATTTTATTTAATCATGAATCACTGAGAAGAAATAAAATCTACCTTGGAAAAAAATTAATTACAGAAGCGCATGAATTATTTAAGAAAAAAAGATCAAAAATAGTATTAAATGATACCTCGGCAATAAGAGACTTTTCATATGCTTACGATATAATCAATGGAATTATTGAGGTGATGAGGTTAAATAAATCAGATGATTTTATCATTGCTTCGGGCAAATCAAGGTCTGTAAGAGATTTTGCCAAGGTTATATTTAATGAATTAAACATTCCTTTAAATAAATTAAAAAGTTTAAATAACAAAGGAAAAGATTTTAGAGGAGCTAATATTTCTAAAATATTACATAAAACTAAATGGAAGCCAAAATTAAACTTTAAATCTTTTATAAAGCAAATGATAAGGGATTATAAAAAAATTAATTCAAGTAATTGAATAATTTTTTGATATCTCTTTTGAAATATTCACAATCATTTAAATGACCTTGCCAAGTTTCTAAAACGATTTTTTTATTAATATTTTTCACAAAGTTTTTTATTTTTTTACTTTTTAACAAGTCTCCTTTTCCTAGTAATACCCCTTCGCCATCAAGATTTGAAGCATCAGATAAATGCACGTGCTCAACAATTCCTTTGATAGAATCTAAGTATCTATCCAATTTAAAATTAAAATAATTACATGAAAGTTGCAAATGACTTAGATCCATGCATATTTTTAAATTAATTTTTTTTAAATAATATAAATCTTCAGGATTTGAAAAATAATTTATTTTTACTGAACCACCAAAATACCAAGCATATGGTGGTAGCCATTGTGGTAATATCAAAATATTATGTTTGTGCAAAATAGATTTCTGATAAATTTTTATTTTTTTATAAAATTCTTTTACTGAATAATTTTTATCTGTTGTTGAAAAACTGGCTATCAACAAAACTTTTGAATTATTTAATTTTTGTAATTTCTTAGCAAAATTTATTCCTCTTAAAATTGTTTTATGTGACAAATTATTTAAAAAAAATTTTTGTGAATAAATATCGATAAGATTATTTTCATCACAATAATCTGGTAAATGTACTGTAAATGAAGATTTTTTTATAAAATTTCTATTTATCAAATTTAATGAATTTGATTTTAGATCATCAAAACTAAGATGAAATTCATAATTTTTTAAATGAAATGTCTCATTAATATTTAAATAATCATGTGGTCTTATCGGAAGTGAAATAGAATGTTGGTTACAAAACTTTCTTAATTTTTCACTAAAAATTATCTTTTTTTTAAAATACTCAAACTTAATTGGCTGATTCTTATTTATTTTTATAGTTGTTTTTTTATTTATGACTTTATCAAGATCATTTTGCGTTACTCCAATTCTTGGTGAGTCTAATCTGATATTTTTTAAATTTAGTCTTTCTCCTTTCTTAATATCTTCGATTGAATAATAACTTTTGCCTAAATTTTGTAAATTTAGCATTTCTCCTTGATTTACTTTTCTTTTGTTATTTTTATTGTCAATTAAATGTAATTTTTTCGCGTAATTACACAGTTTCTCTAATTCAATAGGCTCTGAACTTGAGGAATGATCTAATCCTGTAGCAGATTTATTTAATGTTATATGTCTCTCTATATATTCAATTTTTTTTGAGAGTACATAAATACAATTTAATATATCTTCTTCATGACTAGAATATCCAATACTTTTAGTTGGAAGTATTTTTTTAAGTCTATCTATAAACCCAAGGTTTGCATTTTCATGTATTAGAGGATAATTTGAAACACAGTGTAAAAAAACTACATTTTTTAATCTTAGTTTTTTTACCTTTTGAATTATTTTTTTTATTTCAATTTCAGATTTGCCACCTAAAGAAATAAATAAATTTTTTGAAAAATTTAATCTAGTGATCAAATCAAAATCATCATTAACAGCTGATGGTATTTTAAAAAAGTCAAATTTGAAATTTTTAAAATCGTTTATATCTTCTTTATAAAAAAAACTTATTCCAACCTTTAAATTTTTTTTTTTGGCAATCTTTGATAGAATTTTAATTTTTGAGGGAGATAAGTAATTTTTTTTTAATTCATAATTAATTATTTCATTACCAATCTCTTTAGAAGTTTTTGAATTTGAAAAATGATTTGAATTTCTGTACTGAAATTTAACACCCCATACACCAATTTCAGCACACTTTAGAATTATCTCTTTCGATTTTTTAAATGAACCAAAATGATTAATTCCAATTTCAGCAATAATTTTTGTCATTTTATAATTGTTAACTATACATACTTACTTATTGATTGCTGTAGTTTCAATGAAAATTTATTATTAATTAATTAGAAATAATTAATGAAAATTTATTAATAATTAATTAGAAATAATTAATGAGAAAAAAATTTTTTATATTAATTCTTGCAATAATAACCTTAATATCTTTAATGGTATATGCATATAATCCCAAAAATTTAAGAGCGATAAAAGATTCAATTCCAGAAAAATTTAAAAAGCTAATAGTAAAAACTATTT